>CAMBWM010000079.1 GCA_945871335.1 Polaromonas sp. YR568
CTGTGCTGGGGCTGTGAGGCGAACGCAAGCGCTTGCGTCTGAGACAATCCGGGCATGGACATCAACAACCTCATCCAAACGATTGCCATTTACGCGCTGCCGGTGATCTTTGCCATCACGGTGCATGAGGCCGCCCACGGCTATGTGGCCCGCTACTTTGGTGACAACACGGCTTGGGTACTGGGACGTGTCACGCTCAACCCGATCAAGCACATTGACCTGGTGGGCACCATCCTCATGCCGGTACTGCTGTATGTGGCGACGGCCGGCACTTTTTTGTTTGGTTATGCCAAGCCTGTCCCGGTCAGGTTTGGTAACTTGCGCAAGCCCAAGCAACACATGGTGTGGGTGGCGCTGGCCGGCCCGGGCGCCAACTTTTTGCAAGCGCTGCTGTGGGGCGTGTTGCTGTACCTGGCCAATGGCGCCGGGGTGACTGAGCGTTTTGTGCTGGAGATGTGCCGCGCCGGCATGCTGGTGAACGTGGTGATGTTTGTCTTTAACTTGTTCCCGCTGCCACCGCTGGACGGTGGGCGCATTTTGGTAGGGCTGCTGCCCTGGCGACAGGCGCAGCTGGTCTCACGCGTGGAGCCTTGGGGCTTTTTCATTGTGATGGCGCTGGTGCTGACCGGAGTGGTCAACTCTTTGTGGATGAGCCCGCTGATGGGCCTGACCTTCAGCGCATTAAAAACTCTTTTGTCACCCCTGGCCATGCTGCTATAGCCTGCGGTGCAGCTTCTTAAACTGATTATTTTTCACACCCCTGAACTCCCATGAGCGAATTGCGCGTACTGACCGGCATCACCACTTCGGGCACCCCCCATCTGGGCAACTATGTGGGCGCAGTGCGCCCCGCGGTGCGCGCCAGTCTGGCGCCCGGCGTGCAGAGCTTTTACTTTCTGGCTGACTACCACGCGCTCATCAAGGTGGGCGAGCCGGAACGCATACAGCAGTCCACGCTGGAGATTGCTGCCACCTGGCTGGCCGCCGGTCTGGACCCGGAGCGCGTGACTTTTTACCGGCAGTCTGACATTCCCGAAATCCCCGAACTGACCTGGCTGCTGACCTGCGTGACCGGTAAAGGTGTGCTTAATCGCGCCCACGCCTACAAGGCCTCCGTCGATAAAAACACCGCCGCTGGTCATGACCTGGACGCCGATGTGACGGCGGGCCTCTTCATGTACCCGGTGCTGATGGCAGCGGATATTTTGATGTTCAAGGCGCACCAGGTGCCGGTCGGGCGTGACCAGATCCAGCACATTGAAATGGCGCGCGATATTGCCCAGAGCTTCAACCACCTGTACGGCGAGCAACTGGTGTTGCCCGAAGCGCTGATCGAGGCCTCGGTGGCCACTTTGCCCGGTCTTGACGGCCGCAAGATGAGTAAGAGTTACGACAACACGATTGCGCTGTTTGCGCCGCGCGAGCACTTGCGCAAGCAGATAGCCGGCATCGTCACCGACTCGCGCGCACCGGGCGAGACCAAAATCTGCGAGGGCTCGGCGCTGTTTGAGATTTACCAGGCCTTTGCCAGCGAAGCAGAAACCGCCGCTCTGCGTCAGGCCTTTGCCGACGGCATTGCCTGGGGAGATGCCAAGCAAATACTGTTTGAGCGCATAGACCATGAAGTCGCGCCCATGCGCGAAAGCTATCTGGCTTTTATGGGCAACCCGGGCCAACTCGAAGACATCTTGCAAGCCGGCGCTGTCAAGGCGCGCCGTTTAGCCACGCCTTTGATGGCCAGTTTGCGCCAGAGCGTAGGCCTGCGCAAGCTGGGCAGCCAGAGCGCCGCCCGCAGTGCCAAACCGGCCAAGGCGTCTGTCGCCAGCCTCAAGCAATACCGCGAAAAAGATGGTCTCTTTTATTTCAAGCTGGTCGACCCGCGCGGGCGCTTGTTGCTGCAAAGCCTGAGCTATGAGTCACCCCGCCAGGCGGCCGAGGCGATTGCGCTGCTGCAAACTCAGGGGGCGGCTGCCTTGTCGACCATTTCAGCCCAAATACAACAAATCGACGGCGTCAGCCCGGACGAAGTGGCCCAGGCATTGGCTCAACTTGCCTAGGTAAATCGCCAAATTCACCACGATTCGATTGTCCCTAGACCGAAATTTGAACTCATATAAAAGTTTCTAATTTTAAAGCGTATTAATCCAAACGGGGTTGTTTCGTGTATGCTTTAAGAGTCAAAATTAAATTCTGAGAGTTTTTATGAGCATTTTCGTTATCGATGACCATCCTTTGATGCGCGAAGCGGTTGTGATGTTGATACGCAGAATCAACAGCAAAGCCAAAATCGTTGAACTCGACAGGATCGCAGCAACTGCCTCAGCCGTTGAGACACATGGCGTTCCTGAACTCATCTGCCTGGACCTGAAACTGCCAGACACACATGGCGTGTCTGGCGTGCGCGAGCTCAAGCAAAGCTACCCTGCCGTGCCGCTGTTGGTACTTTCAGCATCGCCTTCCGGTGACTTTGAAGATCTGTCGATTGAAGCCGGCGCTGACGCCTACGTGCCCAAGTCGGCAGGGGCCGGAGAAATATCCAATGCGTTGAAAATTTTCCTGCTGGACGACCCCGACGCCGAACCTGGCACACCGCCCGAAAAACTCTCCAAGCGCCAAAAACAACTGCTCATCATGCTCGACAAGGGCCTGAGCAACCGCGACATTGCCGAAGAACTCAAGATCAGCGAGCACACTGTCAAGGTTCACCTGTGGCGCCTGTTCCGTCGCCTGAATGTGAAAAGCCGCTCGCAAGCCAGCCACCTGGCGCGCACGCAAGGGCTGCTTTAAATTTTTGCGCCTGAAGCGTACTTTGAAACCCCGCACTGCTTTGGCATTGGCGGGGTTTTTTAACGCTGAATTTTTTAAACCGCAAGCTTATCTCTTTACTGCAGAAAGTTAATTTTGAACTCTGTCGCACTGATTGCCCTGGACTGGGGCACCTCCAACCTGCGCGCCTGCTTGCTGGACGCCAAGGGTCAGGCCACAGAACACCGCAGCGCACCGGGCGGCGTGATGGCGGTAGTCGGCGGCGCCTTTGAGCAAGCGCTGCTGAGCCTGTGCGGCGACTGGTTGACCCAACACAACTGCGGCTTGATTGCCAGCGGCATGATCGGCAGCCGCCAGGGCTGGAAAGAAGCGCCTTATCTGGACTGTCCCGCCGACATCAGCACCGCGGCCCGGCAATTAACGCCTGTTGCGCTCAAGCTGCCGGACGGCCAGCAACGCGTCTTGCACATTGCGCCCGGCCTGCGCTATCAAGAACCCAGTGGCGCCTTTGACGTCATGCGGGGTGAGGAAACCCAGATCTGGGGTTCACGCTTGGCGCCAGGAAGCCGCTGCCTGTTACCTGGCACGCACTGCAAATGGGCGTGGACGGGAGACAAAGGCGAGGTGCTGGCGTTCCAAACCTGGATGACGGGCGAGCTTTTCGGGCTGCACACCAAACACGGTATTTTGGGCAGGCTCATGCTGCAAGGCCAGGAACGGCTGGAAGACTTTCGCTCAGGCGTCAAACTCGGTTTGGCCAATCAATCCAAGGCCAATCATGTTGTGTTTGCTGCGCGCACGGCCGGACTGATGGGGCAAGTCGCCCCGGAAGGTCTGCCGGACTACCTCTCAGGCATTTTGATCGGGCTGGAAGTCGCCAGCGCCAGCGCCGGCGATGACGCGGCTGCACGCAAGCGTCCCATCACTTTGATCGGCGACGATGGTTTGTGCGAGCGTTATGGGATCGCGCTGGAGCTGGCCCAAATGGCTTGGCAGCGCAGCGCCGCAGACTCCACCACCCACGGTCAGTGGCTGATTGCCAAGGCCGCTGGGCTCACCGCCTGAGGGCATGCGGGCTGTGAGCGCATGAGTAGCCAGGCGGAGATGGTCGGGCAGTTATCGTTGCAGTGCGGGGCAATGTCAATGACGCTGTCCAGCCAAGGGGGCGCTTGCACCGCTCTGCGCTGGCACGCCGCTGGCTCAGAGGCTGTCGATTTGTTACACCCGCGCTCGCAGGCAAGCCAAGAGCCTTTTGAGCAGCCTTCTTTTCCGCTGGTGCCCTATTCAAACCGATTGTTCGCAGGGCAACTGCTCACGCCCGAGGGTGCGCTGACGCTGCCCTGCAACCATCCACGCCACCCGATCCCGATACACGGCCTGGGCTGGCGCGCCAACTGGTCAACGCGCCAACTGAACGCCCACAGTGCCGAGCAGCAGCACCAGCACGCCGCAGACGCCCACTGGCCATTTGCTTATATCTGCACACAACACGTTAGCTTGAGCGAGCATGGCGCGAACTTTGAGCTGAGTCTTCACAATCTTTCTGACCGGCCCATGCCCGCAGGTCTGGGTTTTCACCCTTGGTTTGCGATCGACGAAGACAGCACGGTTTGTTTTGCCGCAGATGCTGTCTGGATGCAAAACGAGCAGGGCCTGCCCACCAAGGCCCTGCCCGCCGGCAGCGCGCCTAAATTTGAATTTTCCAGCCCGCGACTGGCCATGGCGATTGTGCAAGACCATTGCCACGCCGGCTGGACCGGACCTGTTTGCATAACTCACCCGAGCCGTCAAATAGCGATATCGGTTACAGCCAGCGACGAACTTCAACACCTGATGGTTTACCGTAAGCTAGGGCAGCCCTGGCTGTGTCTGGAACCGGTGTCACATGCCACCGGGGCGCTAAGCCTGCCAGGGCTGAACACCCCCTCGTCTGGCGCGCGCCTGCTGGCACCGGGTGAGCGCTGGTCAGTGTGGATGAATCTGAGTGTGACGGCCAGACCCTAACAAGCAGCTAGCAAAATGAAAGCATGCCTGCAAATACGGCTTGCTTTTTTTCATTTTTTGACTGTGTAAACTTCTTTCACTTACTACTTTATTTTTTTCTTCAGAGAAAAGTCGCATGACCACACTCACTTTGCAGCAAGCCAACGCCATCATTGCTGGCGCATTGGCCCAATCGGCCAAGTCCGGCTACCTGCCCATGGGCGTGGTGGTGATAGATGAAAGCGGCAACCTCAAGGCCGCGCAGCGCGAAGACGGTGCCAGTATGTTCCGGCTTGACATAGCCACCGGCAAGGCCTGGGGCGCGGTGGGCATGGGTGTTTCAAGCCGCGTGCTGGCCCAGCGCGCCAAAGACAACCCTAACTTTTTCACCACACTCTCCGCCACCTCACAGGGCAAATTTTTGCCTCAGCCCGGCGCGGTGCTGATCCTGGATGCCCATGACAAAGTCATTGGTGCCGCAGGGGCCAGCGGCGGCACAGGTGACGAAGATGAAGCCATCTGCATTGCCGGCGTTCAGGCGGCCGGCTTCAAAGCGGGTTGAAGGTTGATTTAGCGCCTGTACGCTTAGTCCACCTTTGATGCTGACCGACCCATGCTCGCTGTTCTAGATTTGAGATAGACGAAGACAGCACGGTTTGTTTTGCCGCAGATGCTTTCTGGATGCAAAACGAGCATGGCCTGCCCACTACCGCCATGCCCGCCGGCAGCGCGCCGGAATTTGAATTTTCCAGCCCGGGACTGGCCATGGAGTCTGTGCAAGACCATTGCCACGCCGGCTTGCGCCAACGCATCTTGACGAGGATCCGGTGCAATACTCCTGCATCAGTCGGTAAGTATTATTCCAGTTTTTGCGATCAACTCGCCCATGCGCTTACGCTCCTGAGCTATGTAAGCATCGAAGTCAGTCATTGAACCGCCTAGTGGTGTGGCCCCTAGTGTACGAATTCTCTCTTGAGCTTCCGGTCGCTTCAATGCGGCATCTATCACACCATTAAGACGCTGAAGCACCTCGCGCGGTACACCTGCGGGTGCGGATATGCCCCAAGCTTGTGACAGTTCGTAACCAGAGACTACCTCGCCGACGGTTGGAATCTGGGGAAAGGCAGAATTACGCTTACTTCCAGTGGTTCCCAGAACGATGGCATTACCATTGCGGACCTGCGGGTCGGCGGTAATTGGCGACGTGATAATAAAGTCGATCAGGCCACCCACCATGTCCAAGAGTGCTGGGGCAGCCCCTTTGTAGGGCACGTGTTTCATCCTGACGTCGGCATACAGGCCTAACATTTCTCCAGCCAGGTGCGCTGGCGTTGCTACTCCAGCAGAACCATAGTTGACTTTGTCTGGATTGACCTTGGCATACTGAATGAATTGGGCTAGCGTTTTGGCTGGGTGATTCTTACTAACGACCATCACGTTGTCCGCGTTAGCCAGCATAATAATTGAGGCAAAGCTTTTGTCGGGGTCATAGGGCAAGGTTTTTTTGACGTATGGCATGATTGCCCACAGCGCCGAGGTGTTCAAAAGCAGCGTGTGGCCGTCGGGGGGGGCCTTTGCCACCATATCTGCGGCGATCAGACCGGATGCACCAGATTTATTCTCGATGATGACTGGCTGACCGAAAGCTTCGCTCATACGCTGACCAACTAAGCGACTGAGCACATCCGGGGGCCCCCCCGCGGGGCCTCCAACAATGATCCGGATTGGTTTGGAGGGAAAGGTTTGGGCCGCCGCACTTAATGCAAAAAAATGTTGGCTAAAAATTACACAGGCAAACAGCGGTAGCATTTTTATTTTCTTTAAAAACATTAGTTCTCTCCAATTGAAAAAATGGCGGATTCAAAAACGAAGTGCAACACGGGATAACGATTGATGAAACACCTCTGCAGGCGTTAAAGAGGCCGGCTTCAAAGAGGTTTAAGGTAACTTGAGCGCTTATGCGGTCAATCCACCTGAATCTTGTTATCTTTCACGATCCGGCTCCACAGATCAATCTCACTGCGGATCTTGCGTCCGTAGTCGTCGGCGCTACCCCCGACGATGTCAAAACCCATCTCTGACAATTTGGTCTGTAAAGCCGGTTGGCGCAGCGCCCGCGCCAGCGTGTCATTGAGCTTGGCCACCACAGCCGGCGGCATACCGGCGGGGCCCACCACACCGTAAAACGGAGCAGCGTCGGGCATAGCGATCCCCAATTCCTGCAAGGTCGGTACATCCGGCAGCATGGTAGAGCGCTTGTTGCGCACAATCGCCAAGCCTTTGACTTTGCCGGCCTTGACTTGCACGCCGGTTGGCACGATGGCATCAACGAGCACCGGTACCTGACCACCCATCACGTCGCGCAAGGCCGGCGCCACACCGGAATAACCCACATGCTGTGCGGCGATACGTTGCTGCGCAGCGACCATTTCAAACCACAAATGTCCGTAGCTGCCTGAGCCTCCACTGGTGTATGCCATTGGTGACGGCTGCTTGCGCGCCCAATCAATGAGCTCTTTAAAGTTGCCGACCGGCACCGATGGATGTGACACCACCAACAATGGCTGCGTCACCACTTCAGCGATGGGGGACAAGTCTTTCACCGGGTCATAGGGAAGTTTTTTACCCAACGCTGTATTAAATGCAATCGGCACACCCACGCCCGCCAAGGTGTAGCCATCAGGCTTGGACTTGGCAACGGCGTCAATGCCAATCACCTGACCGGCACCTGGGCGGTTTTCAACCACCACCTGTTGACCCAACAACTCCCCCCAATACGGGGCTATGGTGCGAAAAGCCGTGTCGACACCGCCACCGGCGGCCACCGGCACGATCAGTTTGACGGGCTTGTCAGGAAACGCATCCTGGGCCTGTACGCCCCCCAAGCTGAGAGCCATCGCCAAGATGCTCAGGCAGCGGATCATGTTCAAGAGAGAGTTCATGGGGTGAATCCTTTCAAAAGCAACTTGTATACTAGCATGGCAATGAATACAACATCAAGTCCATCTATTTCTTTGGGCGTGACGGTGATGCCTGAATGGTTCCAATCTGAAGGCATTGATGCCGTGCTTAACCGCCTGCAAGCACTGGGCGCAGACGCTCTGGTCACCAGCCCCTATCTGCTTGAAATTGCCCCTCAGGGGGAAGGAGCCCGCGAGCCCCCGCCCGACGGCGATGCCGGTACCGTGCGGCCGCTGGACCGCGCTTTATGGGGGCGATACGAAACATGGGTGCGCACGGTCCCTTGCATGGCGCACGACATCTCACGTTACAAAGGGTTGCGCTACCAGCCCGGCCCGCCCGGCGCCCTAACGCAGGCGCAACCCGACTTTATGGACCAAGTGATCAAGGCCGCACGGGGTCGGGGAATGGCGGTTTATTTGCAAGTCATGGCAGCCAGCCCACCGGGCTACCGCGTGCAGTTCTCTGGCGCACTGAACGAAGACCAATGCCTGGGCCCCGACGGGCAATTGCACCCGCAGCGGGTAGACCGCAACGCCAGTCTGGCCAGCCCGCATGTCCATGCTTATGGCGGCGCACTGTTGGCCGAGTTAGCCCAGCGCTACCCAGGCTTGAACGGGCTGCGAATCGACTGGCCAGAGTACCCGCCCTATGACTTGCGCAGTGCCCTGTTTGACTTCAGCACCCACGCGTGCGCCGCATTGCGCCAGCAAGGTGTGGAGCCAATGGCCTATGGCAAATTAATCATGCAGCACTTGGGCCGCTGGCAGGCGGCTGCGCGCAACGCAGCTCCGCATGGCGCGATGGCCGTTCGCGAAAGTCTGCGGCAGGCGGGGTGGGACGAATTTTTTGGCGCCCGGGGTGACGGCGAGCCCTTATGGGCCAGCAAGCGCGCCAGCGTTAAGACCATGCTGCAAAGCTACCGCCTGGCACTTGACCAGGTGAGCGGGTCGCGACGCAGTCTGCAGCCGCAGGTCTTTCCTGCGCCATGGAGCCAATGGTCAGGTTTTGCCTGGGACGCCCTGCCAGGCAGCGCAGATGCGGTGGGCGTCAAGCTCTACACCATGCACTGGCCCATGATGGCGCGCTACTGGGCGCGGGATTTGTTGGGCCAAAGTACCGGCACTGAACTGGACGCAGTGACGGGCGCCATGGCCGATTTTCTGGGTGTGTGTGATGCGCCTGCCGACGGCAGCCAACTGCACTACCCGCCACCAGACACACCCCACCCTGTAGGCGCTCAGCGCCAGCGCGACAAACTGGCGCAAGCCCAGGCCCTCGCCGGCCAGGTCCCGGTGGTGGCATACACACACAGTTATGGACCGCTGGACGATGTTGTCGCACGTTTCGATTTGGCCCTTCAATCGTGCACGCAGTCTGGCGGCAGTGCACAGGTCTGGATCAACCGCTACGGATATTTGTCAGACGCGAAACTGGCCGCATTGGCGCCGGTGCTGGCCCGGGCACGTCACGCAGTCAAACGGACGCTCACTTGAACACACGCATCCCCTTGAACGGCCTTAGCCAAAGTACCAACTCACTGCTGGCAGAGCAGGTGCATGCCCGCTTGCGCGCCGACATTTTGCTGGCCCGCCTCAGACCGGGCGAGCCCATGTCTGAAAACCAACTGGCACAACGCCTGGGTGTCAGTCGCACGCCGGTTCGTGAAGCCATACAGCGCTTGCTGCGTGAAGGCCTTGTCAACGTCTGGCCACAACGTGGGAGC
>CAMBWM010000080.1 GCA_945871335.1 Polaromonas sp. YR568
ACATGGGTCATCACGCCGTCAACCCAGACCTCGCAGCCCTGGGCGCCCAAAGTCACAACGAGTCCCTGGACGCGGCGCGAAATTTCGCTGCTGCTCAAGCCGCAGCGCTCGCTGAGCATGCGCCCCTCGTAATCGTTGACCGTCACCCAACTGGCCTGGCTAATGAAGTGCGTCAGCTCTTCGCCGTTGAACATGGGCAAGCCCTGGCCGGGATCAAAAACAAAAGGAATAGAAGCCGCCTTGAACTGTGCGGCATGCAGCAGCATGGCGTCACGCCCGTCGGGCGAAATAATGCCCAGCTTGATATCGCTGCGGGGCTTGATTTCGCTTGCATGCGCATGGCTCATGGCACCGGGGTGAAAGGCGGTGATCTGGTTGTTATCGCGGTCCGTCATGATCATGGCTTGGGCGGTGTAGCTGCCGGCGATCTCTGTGATGAACTCGGTACCGATACCCTTGTTGCGAAGGTGCGCCACATAGTCCTTACCGTCGTTGCCGACAGCGGCCATTGGCAGGGCTGAACCACCCAACTGTGTCAGGCTGTAAGCGATGTTGCCGGCGCAGCCGCCGAACTCTCGACGCAGGGACGGTACGAGAAAAGAGACGTTAAGGATGTGCAACTGCTCGGGCATGATCTGCTCGGCAAAACTACCCTCAAAGTTCATGATGGTGTCAAAGGCCAGAGAGCCACAAATCAAGGCAGACATATTTTTTCTAGGTTCAGGGGTAAAAAGCCAGCAGACGATAACCGGTGATCGTCAGCGGGCCGGATAATTTTTCGGCCTCGGGCGGCGCCTTCTCAGCGGGCTCGCCGGCTGCCGGGGCGTCAGGGAGTGCCGGTTTCGCCGCCCCGGGGCCTGCGGCCCGCACTTCAAAAGCTCCGGTGAAAGTGCTTGCGCTGTAAAGCCAATCGCTGGTGGCGCCAAACTCGGCGGGCAACACGATCTTGCGCAGCAGAGGCTGATCGTCGATGCCAGTCAGGGTCACTTCCAGCGCCGGCATGGCGACTGCGCTTGCTTGCTTGTTTTGCAAAACGAAATTCAAGCGATAGCTGTCTGGGCCGACCTGCGTGAAAGACGAGCTGTCAATGGCAACCGCCTCAATGATGCGCGGCGGGCTGACCTGGCATTTCAGCGGCAGGCACAAGGTCTCAACGGCAGGCAAAATCACCGGGTAACGGGCAGCCAATGCGTCACGCTGATTGGGCAAGAATTGCACCAACAACAAGAACAGCAAGGCCAATGGAACCAGCACCGCCAAAATACGCAGCCAAGGCCGCGAACGCCTGACGCGGGCTTGTACGGGGTTGATAAAGCTGACCTCGGCCTTGCGGCTGCGTGGCGCTTCGGTAACTACCAGGTTCTTGGGCTCCCGGCCATAAAGCGCACGGCGGGCATCGCTGTCAAGCGGCGCGGCCGGCGGGGACAGAGCCTGGTGAGATTCTTCTACATTCGGCGAAGACAGATAACTCGACAAGGCATCCGACACGGGCGCACGGGGTGCGGCGGTCGGGGGCTCGTACAGAGTTTCCGGGTCGGGCGCCAAGTCAGGCGCGGGAACTTGCGGAAGAACCTGGAAATGGGCAGAAGCGTCAAACACGCCATCGCATTGGCCGCAACGGACCCAGCCATTAGAGACCTTGAGCTGGTCGGTTTCGACCTGAAACATGGTTCGGCAGGTGGGGCAGCAGGTGATCAAGCTCATTGCTGCGAATTGTAGGGCTTAGACAAGAGCCGGGACAGCCGTGCTCACCAGCGCGCCGTCATCAGGATCCAGCCTTCTTGGCTGTCCGCCACGCGCAAGTCGGCGTACGGTGCATAAGCGTCCTGAAGTTCAGCGGCCTGCCGCTCCAAAATACCGGCCAGTACCAAATGCCCGCCAGGCGCGACATGCGCGCACAGCAGGGGCGCGAGAACTTTCAATGGGGTTGCGAGTATGTTGGCCAGCACACTTTGGTACTGCCCGTGGGCAAGGTTAGGCAGGCCGGCGTTGATCTGAACATGATTAGCCTGGGCGTTGGCCCGGGTGGACTGCACTGCGGCCTCGTCGATGTCTACAGCGTCAATGTCCAGCGCACCGAACTTGGCGGCACCGATGGCCAAAATGCCGGAGCCGCAGCCGTAGTCGAGCACCCGGCCCACCGCCTGGCCGCCAGCGATCCAACGCAGGCACATGCGCGTGGTCGGGTGCGTGCCGGTGCCAAAAGCCAGCCCTGGGTCCAAGCGAATCACCTGCCGTGCCTGGGCCGGCGGCTCATGCCAGGTCGGCACGATCCAAAACGCCGGCGTGATCTCCACAGGCGCAAACTGCGACTGTGTCAGGCGCACCCAATCTTGCTCAGCCACCGGGCTGATAGCCACTAAGTGACAGCCCTCAAAAAAATCCTGAGCCTGCAGCAGCGCAGCTGCTTCGCCCGCTGCCTTCTCGTCAGCAAACAAAGCTGCCACACGCGATCGCTCCCAGCCGGCTTTAGGAGGGGGCATGCCGGGCTCACCAAACAAAGCCTGCTCGGCCGGAGTTTGCGCATCTGCGTCTTCAACCGAAACACTCAAAGCACTCAGGGCATCGAGCGCATCGCTGAGTGTCTCTACCGTGTCCACCGGCGCCAGCAAGACCAACTCATAAAGACTCATGGGAAAACCTGACAAGGGCAAGGGTAAAAAAAACAGCCCGCGCACACCTGGCGGTACACGCGGGCAGCATGCAAAATCGGCGCTCTTTCAGCGCTGGCGCTTGGACAACCACTCTTCGAGGTAATGAATATTGGTGCCGCCGTCCATGAACTTCGGGTCGACCATCAGCTCGCGGTGCAGTGCAATGTTGGTGTTGATGCCTTCAACCGCAGTTTCTGCCAATGCCGTGCGCATGCGGGCCAGCGCCTGGTCGCGCGTGTCACCGTGCACGATGATCTTGCCGATCATGGAGTCATAGTTGGGCGGCACGAAGTAATTGGCATAAATATGCGAATCCACCCGCACGCCAGGGCCGCCAGGCATGTGCCAAGTGGTCACCCGGCCAGGCGATGGGACAAACTTGTAAGGGTCTTCAGCATTGATGCGGCACTCGATGGCATGACCTTTGATTACAACCTGGCGCTGCGTGAAAGGCAGCTTCTCACCGGCCGCCACCTGGATCTGGGTTTTGACGATGTCCACGCCCGTCACCCATTCCGTGACCGGGTGCTCAACCTGCACGCGGGTATTCATCTCGATGAAATAGAACTCACCGTCTTGGAACAAAAATTCAAACGTCCCCGCACCGCGGTAGCCGATCTTCTTGACGGCTGCCACGCAACGCTCTCCAATTTTTTCAATCAGCTTGCGCGGGATGCCGGGCGCCGGCGCCTCTTCAATCACTTTTTGGTGACGCCGCTGCATAGAGCAGTCACGCTCGCCCAGCCAAACCGCATTTTTATGCTGATCGGCCATGATTTGAATCTCGACATGGCGCGGGTTCTGCAGGTACTTTTCCATGTACACCGAGGGATTGCCGAATGCGGCGCCGGCCTCGGCCTTGGTGGTTTGCACCGCATGGATCAAAGCCGCCTCGGTGTGCACGACACGCATGCCGCGCCCGCCGCCGCCGCCAGCCGCCTTGATGATGACCGGGTAGCCAATGGCTTTGGCCGTGCGCTTGATGATGATGGGATCGTCCGGCAAAGCCCCTTCGGAGCCGGGTACACAAGGCACACCTGCCTTGATCATGGCTTGTTTGGCCGACACCTTATCACCCATGATGCGGATCGAATCCGGCGATGGTCCAATAAACTTAAAGCCGCTTCGCTCCACTCTTTCGGCAAAATCAGCGTTCTCGCTCAAAAATCCGTAACCGGGGTGAATGGCTTCGGCATCGGTCACTTCGGCCGCCGCAATGATGGCCGGCATGTTGAGGTAGCTCAGTGCAGAAGGCGCGGGCCCGATGCAGACGGATTCGTCAGCCAGCTTGATGTACTTGGCTTCGCGGTCCGCCTCGGAATACACCATCACGGCCTTGACGCCCAACTCACGGCAGGCGCGCTGGATCCGCAGGGCGATCTCGCCCCGGTTGGCAATCAGAATCTTTTTGAACATGGGGCGGGCATCACTCAATGGTCAGCATGGGCTGTCCGTACTCCACGGCCTGACCGTTTTCGCACAGGATGGAGGTGACGGTGCCGGACTTGTCTGCCTCTATCTCGTTGAGGATTTTCATGGCTTCAATGATGCAAATAGTGTCGCCGGCCTTGACCACGCTGCCGATTTCGACAAACGCCTTGGCGCCGGGGCTGGCGCTGCGGTAAAAAGTTCCCACCATAGGAGACTTCACGGTATTCGCACCGTCCAAGGACGCAGGTGCCGGGGCAACAGAAAGGGCGGGCGCAGTTGCCAAGGGGGCAGCGACCGGCATTGGGGCACTCACCGCGGGGCTTTGCATGACCATGGGGGCAGCCCCCATGGCCTTGACGATACGGACCTTGCCCTCGGCTTCGGTGATTTCCAGCTCAGACACATTCGAGTCTGAAACCAGGTCAATCAGCGTCTTGAGTTTGCGTAAATCCATGTCTGTTCTCCGGGGAAAATAAGCCAGGCGTTGAGCCAGGCCTGTTGGGTGATGGGTGCGAGCCCCGAGGCAGTCAAACTGCGTCTGGTCCGCCCTTCCGAAAGCACTGAGATCGGATAAAAAAGTCTTTATTGCGCTATTTATCGGTCTTTGTTGGTCTTTGAGGCTTAATTTTCGACAATTTTACCTATCTACAAAATCTCCCGGAGTTGACTTCAGAGGGTTTCATCCCGCCATAAGCAAAGCAAAACCAGACAAAACCCAAACCACGACCCCAATAGGTTGAAGCAAAGGCTTAACTTTAACGCAATTTAAGGCCTGCTTTGCGACTTTTGGCGATGGCTTTGAAATGACTGCCCGGCAGCCAAGGCTCAAGCCAGAAGGGCCCAAGCCGCTAAATCGTCGGCCGAGAGCTTGCCCATGCGCCGCTGCAAGACGGTGCCCGATGCCGAAAAAACCACCGAAAACGGCAGACCGCCGCTCACATTGCCCATGCTTTTGCTCAGCTCGGTGCCGCCCAGGCCAGCCATGGCAACAGGAAAGTTCAGCGGCGATTTGGCCAGCCAGGTCCGCACGGCGCTGGGCTGATCGACCGCCAGGCCCAGCACGCGCCAGCCACGCGATTGCTGCGCCAGGTGAAAACGGTTGAGCAAAGGCAACTCCTCCACGCAGGGCGGGCACCAGGTGGCCCAGAAATTGAGGAGCAAAGGCTGACCGGCCAGGCTGCTGATTTTGAACGGCGCGCCGTCAGGCGTCTCCAACGCCAGCCCCCAGAACGGGTCTGCCGCCAGCGCCGCCGGGCTCCTGCCTTGAGCGCCGGACTGCCACCAGAAAGCCCCGGCCCCAGCCAAACCCGCGCTCAGCGCTGCACCGGCGTACATAAAGTTTCTGCGTGATTTCATGCTTGTTCCTGAAGTCAAAGACCTGACCATTAAAAATTGAAACTATCCCCAAGCGGCAAGTTGGCGCTCAATCTGAAGCCGCCAGCAAACGAGCCACCGAAGCCAGATCGCCGCGCGGTGACTGGCCCCGGGCGTCCGGTCGCAGCGCGCCGCGCAAATCATCGTGGTCATACACCATCAGGTGCACACCGACAGTCTCTTGCAAAGGCTTGCACAGGCTGCGGATGCTCAGCGCCTCGACACTGTCACCCGTGAAACCGGTCACTGTACGCGGTTCGTAGTCCACCTGGTGCTCGATCAACGCGATCTCAGCCGACTTGGGGTCATCACAAAACAGCTGGATGTAAATATCAGACAAACGCGTGGCCGTGCCGCGCCAGACCGCGCCGCCTAAAAATGGTCTGAATTCGGCCATGCGCTGCATCCAGAGCAGCGCCAGTTCGCGCAACGCAGCCAGCTCGGCGGGCTGCGTGTCGGCGCAAAACAGCGCGATGTAGTCGCGCACAGCAGATTCCACCAAGTCGTTGTCAGGTAAAGCCGTGCGGGCCGGCAAACCCAACTGCTTGAGCGCGCGGCGCTTGGCCGGCCCGTACTCCAGCCCCTCTTCCACCACCATGGTGGCAGCGGCAGCGGCGATCTGCTCCTTCAGGCTGTGCGGTTCAAAGTCGTGCATGCCTGCATTTTTGCATCCCGTGGCTGCCTAAAATGCAGCATGCACATACATATATTGGGAATCTGCGGCAGCTTCATGGGTGGTCTGGCAGCCTTGGCGCGTGAGTCCGGTCACAGGGTCACCGGTTGCGACACCGGCGTTTACCCACCTATGAGCGATCAGCTGCGTCAGCTGGGCATTGAATTGACCGAAGGCTATGACACCGGAATCTTGAGCCAAGCCGGCTTTGCTCCCGACATGTTCGTCGTGGGTAATGTGATCTCACGGGCGCGTCTGACCGATGGCAGCCCGCGTTACCCGCTGATGGAGGCCATCCTGAACCAGGGCCTGCCCTACACCAGCGGCCCACAGTGGCTGGCCGAACACGTGCTGCAGGGCCGCCATGTGCTGGCTGTGGCCGGCACCCACGGCAAAACCACCACCACCGCCATGCTGACCTGGATTCTGGAGCAGGCCGGCCTGCAGCCGGGCTTTCTGGTGGGTGGGGTGCCTTTGAACTTTGGCGTCTCTGCAAGACTAGGTCAAGGCCGCAGCTTTGTCATCGAAGCCGACGAGTACGACACCGCGTTTTTCGACAAGCGCAGCAAGTTCGTGCACTATCGCCCGCGCACGGCCATTTTGAACAACCTGGAGTTTGACCACGCTGACATTTTTGACAACTTAGCAGCGATCGAGCGGCAATTTCATCATTTGCTGCGGACCGTGCCTGCGCAGGGCCGGGTGGTTTTCAACGCCGGTCAAGACAGCCTGGCCCGCGTGTTGGCTCAGGGCTGTTGGAGCGAGCAAGTCGGCTTTGGCGCAGGCGCTGATGGGCAAAGCGGTTTCAGCGCCGACGGGGAACCCGATGACTTTGCCGTCCTCAAGGCCGGTGAAAAAGTCGCCCGGGTACGCTGGTCTCTCACCGGTGTACACAACCAGCTCAATGCGCTGGCGGCTATCGCTGCAGCCGAACATGTGGGGGTGCGTCCGGCGGATGCAGCCCTGTCACTGTCCAGCTTTGAGAACGTCAAGCGCCGAATGGAAGTGCGTGGCGTGTTGACGCGTGCCGGCGGCAATATCACTGTCTATGACGACTTTGCACACCATCCGACGGCAATCCACACCACCATTGACGGCCTGCGGCGGCAATTAAATGCGCAAGGTCAGACGGGGGCACGCATCTTGGCGATCTTTGAGCCTCGCAGCAACACCATGACGCTGGGCACCATGACGGCTCAGCTGCCGTGGAGCCTGGAACAAGCCGACCTGGCTTTTTGCCATGCCGGTGGCCTGGACTGGGACGCCAGGGCCGCTCTGGCCCCCATGGGTGCTCGCGCGCAGGTGGCTGACGACATTGCTTCCGTGCTGGCGCAAGTCAAAGCTGCGGCTCAGCCGGGCGACCACTTGCTGTGTATGAGCAACGGTGGCTTTGGCGACATCCACAGCAGGCTGCTGGCGGCACTGGCCGCTTGAAGATAGATTCCTGCTTGCGCAGGAATGACGGAAAAAAATGCGCCGCCCTCTCAGGCTCAATCCGTCATACATGCAGAATTCTCGTCATCCTCGCGCATACGGGGATCCATCCCCGTACATTCTGGCAAGCTCAGCGCGCGCGGCGTGCCAGCACCGCTTGCGACAAACCTTCGAGCAGCTTGAGTGAATCCTCCCAGCTGATGCAGGCGTCAGTGATGCTCTTGCCATAGGCCAAGGCATTCGCGTCGTCTTTGCCTGGTGTGAATTTCTGAGCGCCTGCGTTGAGGTGACTCTCCACCATCAGACCGAAAACCTGCGTGGAGCCGCCTGCCACCTGAGCGCCTATGTCGCGGGCCACTTCGAGCTGCTTTTCGTGTTGCTTGGAGCTGTTGGCATGGCTGCAATCGACCATCAGCGAGGCCGGTAATTGAGCAGCATCAAGGTCTTTGCAGGCGGCAGCTACGCTGGCGGCGTCATAGTTAGGCGCCTTACCGCCGCGCAAAATCACGTGGCAATCGCGATTGCCAGTGGTTTGCACAATCGCTACCTGCCCATTTTTGTGCACAGACAAAAAGTGGTGGCCGCGCGCCGCCGCCTGAATGGCGTCGGTGGCGATGCGGATGTTGCCATCAGTGCCGTTTTTAAAACCAATGGGCGCAGAGATGCCTGAAGCCAGCTCGCGGTGCACCTGGCTTTCGGTGGTGCGCGCCCCGATGGCGCCCCAGGAAATCAGGTCGCCAATGTACTGCGGCGAAATCACATCCAGAAACTCGCTGCCGGCAGGCAGGCCCAGCCGGTTGATGTCAATCAGCAACTGGCGTGCAATGCGCAGGCCTTCGTCAATGCGATAGCTCTCGTCTAAGTAGGGGTCGTTGATCAGACCTTTCCAGCCCACGGTGGTACGCGGTTTTTCAAAATACACGCGCATCACGATTTCCAGCGTGCCGGCGTACTTGCGCCTTTGCTCGACCAGGCGGCGCGCATACTCCAGCGCGGCAGCCGGGTCATGGATGGAACAGGGGCCGATGACCAACAACAAGCGGTCGTCGGTGCCGGCCATGATGTTGTGGATGCTCTGGCGGGTTTGGGTGATCAGCGCTTCGACCGGCGTAGCGCTGATCGGAAAAAAGCGGATCAAATGTTCTGGTGGGGGAAGCACGGTGATGTCCTTGATGCGTTCGTCGTCGGTCTGGCTGGTTTTGTCGACGGGACGGGCATACCAGCTATCGTTGGTGGTCTGGATGGGGGCATTCATGACGGACTTCCTTGGGGTTGAACTAAAGAATCGGATGCACAAAAAAAAACCGCCGGGGGGTCCGGCGGTTTTGAAGATTCAGCTGCGTTTTGGGGCTTACGCAAGGATCTCTCTACCGCCGGTGGCGCTTGAGAAGCTAAAGTAAGCAAAATAAAAGACAACTGAATACATACAAACAATGTAGCACAAGCGTAAAAGCCAGTCCTCAGGCGGTACCGCCCACGGTCAAAGCATCAATGCGCAAGGTCGGCTGGCCAACGCCCACCGGCACGCTCTGGCCTTCTTTGCCGCAGGTCCCCACGCCACTGTCCAGCGCCATGTCGTTGCCGATCAGGCTCACGCGCTTGAGCGCCTCGGGGCCGCTTCCAACGATCGTCGCGCCTTTAACAGGGTACAAAATTTTGCCGTTCTCAACCCAGAAAGCCTGGCTGGCCGAGAACACGAACTTGCCCGAGGTGATGTCCACCTGACCACCGCCGAAATTGGTGGCGTACAAACCTTTTTTCATGCTGGCGATGATTTCGGCGGGGGCTTTGTCGCCGCCCAGCATGTAGGTGTTGGTCATGCGCGGCATCGGCATGTGGGCATAACTTTCACGCCGGCCATTGCC
>CAMBWM010000081.1 GCA_945871335.1 Polaromonas sp. YR568
GACCCCAGCATGTCCGACGAAGAATCTCTTGGGCCTGGTATCCCGGTCGATTACGCCAACGCACTGCCCTACCGATATGGCTTTGGTGTGAACGAATCCAACCCACTGCTGTACGCACTAGACGAGACAGCGCAGTTTCTCAAAGTGCTTGAGTCGCTAGACATTTCAATGGTCAATGTGACTGTGGGCAGTCCTTACTACACGCCCCACGTTACTCGCCCAGCACTTTACCCGCCTTCTGACGGCTACCAGCCCCCGGAAGATCCGTTGGTTGGGGTGATGCGGCATTTGGAAATCGTTCGAGATCTCAAGAAAATGTTTCCTGCTATGGCTTTTGTCGGCAGCGGCTACACCTACTTGCAAGAGTTCCTGCCATATGTGGCACAAGCTACCGTCAAACAAGGATGGACCGACTTTGTTGGATTGGGCCGCATGGTGTTGGCCTACCCCGAGCTACCAGCCGACGTACTGGCAGGTCGAACCATGCAGCGCAAACGCCTGTGTCGCACCTTCAGCGACTGCACCACCGCACCACGCAATGGTTTGGTTTCGGGCTGCTACCCGCTGGATGTGCATTACAAAAAATCTCCGCAAATGGCCGTGCTCACCCAAATTAAAAAAGCTGCCAAGCTGTCCTGATCGCCTCTACCGCCATGCCCGCCCAACTTACCAAGACCATCACACGCAACCCCGAGGTAAGTCGCGAGCGCATCTTGCACGCGGCCCGTTTGGAGTTTGCTGCGCACGGCTTGGGCGGCGCTAGGGTGGACCGCATCTCACAGCAAGCGGGCATCAATAAGCGAATGCTGTACCACTATTTTGGTAACAAGGACGACCTGTTTGGCGCCGTGTTGGAAGCCAACTACTCCCACAAGCGCGCATCCGAACAGGCGATGCGTTTGGAAAACGAAGAGCCTCGTGAAGCCATTCGCAAACTGGTGACGCTAACCTGGAATTACTACATCGATCACCCCGAGTTCATGAACCTGCTCAACAGTGCCAACTTGCACCAGGCCAGACATATTCAGGCATCGCCCTCGGTCAAAAAAATGCGCAATCCGTTCATCCATATGATCGGCAACATTCTGGACAATGGCGTCAAAACAGGCGTGTTCAAGCCAGGGGTCGATCCGGTGCAGTTGTACATCTCTATCGCAGGACTGTCCTACTTTTACCTGTCTAACCAGCACACCTTGTCGGCCATTTTCGGGCGCAATCTGCTAAGCACTCCCGCCAAAACCAAACGCAAGAACCACATGGTTGAATTGGTGCTTTCATACTTGGAACACGAAGCATGAAACTGCCCATTGAATTCACAAACGAAGAACACCTGGAAGACGTCATGAGCACCCCCTCGCCCATGCTGATTAACAGCTTGGCTCAGCTTCAGGGCGACATTATCATTCTGGGTGTGGCGGGAAAAATGGGGCCCACTCTGGCGCGCATGGCTAAGCGGGCGGCGCCCCACAAACGCGTGATCGGGGTGGCACGTTTTTCAAACCCCAAATTGATAAACAGCCTAAGCTCGCAGGGCATTGAATGCATTCAGGCCGACTTGTTGTCTGCCCAGGCCCTGACTGCCTTGCCCGATGTTCCCAATGTGGTGTTTATGGCGGGCCGAAAATTTGGTTCTCAAGGCAGCGAATGGCTGACCTGGGCCATGAACGCACATGTGCCCGCATTGATCGCTCAACGCTACAAAAACTCTCGGATTGTGGCGTTTTCCACCGCCTGCATTTACCCATTTGTAGATGTGCATGGCCCAGGCGCTCCCGAAGGCCTGGCCCCTACGCCGCCTGGCGAATACGCCAATTCATGTGTGGCCCGTGAACGCATGTTCGAACACTTTTCGCACGAGCACCAAACCTCTGGATGCCTGCTACGCCTGTCTTACGCCATCGATATGCGCTACGGGGTGCTGCACGATGTGGCGCGCACCATTTGGCAGGGACTGCCACTGTCGGTGGCCATGGGCTATGCCAACATCATCTGGCAAGGCGATGCCAACGACCTGGCCTTGCGGGCCCTGAGCGCTTGCACCACGCCAACCTCGGCCATCAACCTCAGCGGCCCTCCCATCTCGATACGCGATGTCGCCATACGCCTAGCGGCCCGCATGGGTAAAACTGTACATTTGACCGACACAGAAGCCCGCTCCGCATGGCTGGTCGATTGCCACAAGGCAAATGCATTATGGGGCCCGCCCTCTATAGCACTGGACACCCTTTTGGACTGGACAGCCGCCTGGGTTATGCAAGGTCACAAATCCTTGGACAAGCCCACCCACTTCGAGGTTCGCGATGGCCACTACTGATTTGTCCGGCTTGTTGCCTGAACCTGTATCGCAGGTTTTGCGAAAAGGTGCGGTGATTCCTGCGCATCCGCTGGCACTTAACGCACAGCGCCAGCTTGATCCTCGAAGACAAAGGGCGCTCAGCCGCTACTACCTCGATGCCGGCGCCGGCGGTCTGGCAGTAGGTGTGCACACCACCCAATTTGCCATCCGCGAAAACGGCATGTATGCCCCCGTACTTGAAATGGCCATGCAAACGGCTCAAGACTGGATTCCTTTAGGAGGTCCGCGTCCGCTGGTCATGATTGCAGGCGTGGCCGGCCCCACCTCGCAAGCATGCGCCGAAGCGGCCACGGCCAAAGCCATTGGCTACCACGCAGGTCTGCTCAGTCTGGCGGCGCTGCGGGGTGCAAGCGAAACCGACATACTGTCGCATTGTCGCGCTGTGGCTCAGGTCATACCGCTGGTAGGCTTTTACCTTCAGCCCGCAGTGGGCGGCGTGGTCCTGTCGGCCGCATTCTGGGAAGCCTTTGCATGCATTGAACAAGTTGTGGCCATCAAAATGGCGCCATTCAACCGCTATCGCACACTGGACGTGATTCATGGTGTGGTCGCAGCCCAAGCCGAAAACCGAATCACGCTGTACACCGGTAACGATGACCACATCGTGCTAGACCTGGTGACGCCTTTTCACGTCAAGCGCGGCGACGAAACAGTGCAAGTACGCATCCGGGGGGGCTTGCTGGGTCATTGGAGCGTCTGGACACAGAATGCGGTCGCACTGCTACAGCGTTGCCAACAAGAATCTGCGCGCGAGCAGATTTCGGCGGAGCTACTTGCCCTAGATTCGAAAGTCACCGATTGCAACAGCGCCTTGTTCGATGTAGCCCATGAATTTGCCGGGTGCATTGCTGGGTGCCATGAAGTCCTGCGCCGACAGGGCTTGCTCGAAGGCATCTGGTGCCTCGACCCCCACGAGGCCCTCAGTGCGGGACAAGCCGAAGAACTTACCCGAGTCAGCCAAGCTTATCCGGACTTGATCGATGATAATTTTGTAACACGTCACTTGGCCCGATGGCTTGATGGCTAACGTTTTTGCGAAGCTGTTGTGAGACAGCATGTTTTTTAACCTTTGAACCATGAAATGAGGAGACAGACAATGAAAAAGCGGACATTGATTCAAACCATCGCCCTAGGACTCGCCTTGGGTGCTAGCGCCAGCGCCATGGCGCAAGCCACCTGGAAACCCACCAAGCCCATTAACCTGATCGTTCCCTGGGCCGCGGGTGGCTCCACCGACCAGATCACCCGGATTGCAGCAGCCGAAATTGAAAAAACCTTAGGCCAAAAAATCGTGGTGGTTAACCAGCCCGGTGCCTCTGGCTCTATTGGAAGCAAAAACGCCTGGGATGCCCCGCGGGACGGCTACACCTGGACTGCAGGTGCGGCTCAAGACTTGGGCACTTACCAGTCCTTGGGAATGTTGAATGCGGGCATCAAAGACTGGCACCTGTTTTTGCATGTGGCCAACATAGCCGTGGTCAGCGTCAACCCGTCCACGCCATATCAAAACATCGGGCAATTTCTGGATGCCATGAAAACCAAATCTGACATCAAGGTAGCCACGGCTGGCGTGACCTCGGGTGGTCACAATGCGATGGAAGCCATTGTGGCCGTGACCGGCAGCAAGTACCGCCATGTGACCTATGACGGCGGCAACCCAGCCGTCATCTCCACCGTCTCCGGCGAGACCGATGCCACAACGCAACTGGCCGTCGAGCAAGCAGAAATGATTCGCGGCAAACGCTTGCGCCCTCTGGCAACTGTGTCCGACAAGGCTCTCGAAATTGAAGGCTATGGCGTGATTGAGCCCATATCAAAGACCTTGACGAACTTCAAGGCGCCTGCCAACTACTTTGGAATTTTTATTCCAAAAGGTGTACCCGCTGAAGTGGTTGCCACTGTCGAGCGCATCTGGGCAACTCAGATCGTCAACAACGAAGCCATGAAGAAATACGCAGTCAACCGAGGCGCCTTCTTTGGCCCTGCAAGTGGAGAGGCTGCACAAGCGGCGGCCTTCCCTGCCGTACAGGCAAACGCCTGGTTGTTGCACACGGGTGGCAAAACCAAATTGTCACCCGACACCGTCGGTATCCCTAAGCCCTGACAGCATCACATAGGGGCAGGCATGAGGCTGCCCCTATTATCAAAGACACGCCATGAGCATTGAACTAGAAGACGACGAAGTGGTCTCACCGCGTGAGGATTTGATCGCGGCGGTACTTTGGGTTGCATTTGGCTTAGCAGTGACCATTGGCTCATGGCGGATGGATCGACTTGAAAAGCTCAACATCAACCCCTACGAAGTCCCGGGATTGGTACCTTTTTTTCTTGGTTGCGCCATGACGGTGTTGGGCTTGGTTCTCTTATTTCGGGCTTGGGCCCAAGGTGGCTGGCAAGTCCCCATGGCATCGTCCAAAGTCCATGACCCCACTTTGCTTCGGTTCATGGCGATGGTGTTTGGCGGGTCGCTTTTTTACGCGCTGGTGCTCATAGGTACAGGGCTGCCTTTCATGCTGAGCACCTTTTTGTTCATCGCCGTGTTTATCGGCGTCCTAGACCGGCAACGTCAAAACGAGATGGGCCGATCTGTCACTGCACAGTGGGTGCGTGCTGCGATCTACGGCAGTGGCTGGAGCGTGTTGGTAGCGCTGTCTTTTGAATACATCTTTTTAGTCAGGTTGCCTTGATGTTTGATGGACTCTTTGCATTTGGCAATTCACTTGCGTCATTTATGACGCTCGAATCTGTATTCATGGCGCTAGCCTCATCGCTTGTGGGTGTGGTCATTGGGGCTTTGCCTGGCCTTACGGCCACGATGGGTGTTGCGCTCATGACCACACTGACCATCAAGTTGCCATCTAGCCAGGCGCTTTTGATACTGATCTGCACCTACGTGGGCGCAATTTATGGTGGAAGCCGCAGTGCAATTTTACTCAACATCCCGGGCACCCCTGCTTCGGCAGCCAGTTGCCTAGATGGCTACGCCTTGGCGCGGCAGGGGCATGCAGGCCGTGCCATGGGCATTGCCACAACCGGCTCAGTGCTTGGCACCTTGATCGGTATGTTTTTTCTGGCGCTGTTCACCCCCTTGCTAGGTGATTTGGCACTCAAATTCGGGGCATATGAATTTTTCTGGCTTGCAGTTTTTGGCGTCATCATCTCGGCCACATTGACCGGCGGCGATGCTCTTAAAGGCTGGATTTGCGGTTTTGCTGGCCTGTTCATCGCAACCATTGGGCAAGATGGCATTCATGCCTTCGAGCGCTTTTCTTTCGACAACCGCGACTTAGCTGGTGGTTTTTCACTGGTGCCTGCACTGGTGGGTGCGTTTGGTTTTGCAGAAATTTTGGTGGCCATGAAAGCTCGTCGCCCCGTCCCCAAAATCAACCCCTTTGATACCGTCATACCCAAGCTCAAGGACGTATTTCAATACTGGCGCACGATTTTGCGCTCAGGCATCATTGGCACCTTCATCGGCATTGTTCCAGGTGTGGGGGAAGACGTGGCCGCATGGTCCTCTTATGCAGCAGCGAAACGAGCCAGCAAAGAAAAAGAAAAATTCGGCAAAGGCTCAATTGAAGGCCTTATGGCTGCCGAAACCGGTGACAACGCCTGCGTGCCCGGTGCCATCATTCCTGTGCTGACCTTGCAAATCCCGGGCTCGGCACCAGCAGCGGTTCTGATGGCGGCGATGCTCATTCACGGCGTCAAACCTGGCCCGATGATCATGCTGGAGTCGCCACAGTTTGTGTACGACGTGGTCGCCATGATGCTGCTGGCTACTATCGGCATACTCATCTATGGCCTAGTCTTAACCAAGTTACTGGTCAAGGTACTGCGTGTGCCAACCACCATCATCGTGCCCATGATTTTTGTGCTGTGCGTGGTAGGAACCTATGCACTGTCTTCGCGTCTGTTTGATGTTTGGACAATGCTGTTCTTTGGTGTACTGGGCTATGTACTGCGTCAATACAAATTTCCGGTCGCCCCTCTAGTGCTGGGCATTGTTCTGGGCGACCTAATGGAGAAAAGCTTGCGCCGCGGGCTTGTGTTGTCAGATGGCGATTTGACGCCCTTCTTCACGCGGCCAATTGCTGGTTCCATTTTTGCACTGATCGCAATTGTCTTGCTTATGCGAGCGCCATTTATGCAAAACCTGTTTAAACGCAAGACCCCATGAAAATAGCTCTATGCAACGAAGTGCTGGTGCCTATGGCTTTTGCAACGCAATGCCAAATTGCTCGTGATATGGGCTACATGGGACTCGAAGTTGCCCCCTTCACCCTGACCGACAATCCCGAAAGTTTGACCACATTCCAAGCCCAGCAATTCGCACAGATCACGGCTGACCATGGCCTGGTGGTCACTGGCTTGCATTGGCTACTGGTCAAGCCCGAAGGTTTGTCCATCACACACCCCGATTTAAGGGTTCGTCAAAAAACCACTGACTTTTTGAAACACCTGTGCGAGATTTGCGCTGCCATGGGCGGGCATTACTTGGTGCACGGCTCCCCCAAACAACGCAACATTTATCCGGGTCAAACGCATGCCCAAGCCCTGAACCTGGCGCAAGAAGTTCTAGCCAACGTGGCGCAAGCTGCGCAAAGTTTTGGTGTGACCTATTGCCTGGAGCCTCTGTCGGCCGATCAGACCCCACTGATCAACACCGTGGCCCAAGCCGCAGCAGTGGTGAAACAAATCAACAACCCTTTTTTCAAAACTATGCTGGACACCAGCTCAGCAGGCTTGACTGAAACCCTGTCAATGCCAGAGCTGATTGAGTTTTGGATGCCACAGGGCATCATGGCGCATGTGCAGCTTAACGACCCTAACCGCCGTGCGCCCGGTCAGGGCGATATGCGGTTCGCCCCAATCCTGGCCGCCCTGCAACGGCAGGCATACAGCGGTGTGGTGGCGGTCGAGCCGTTTGATTATTTTCCCGATGGACCTGGCTGCGCCGCCTGGTCAGCCGCTTACCTCAAGGGCCTGCTGGAAAGCGATTTAGCCCGTACCCCCTAGACAAGAGACTTTCACCATGCAACCCAGCTTTCGCATTGCCGAAATTGAATTACTTGAAATTCCAGTGGTCCTGCGCATGCCCTTTCGCTTTGGCGTGGTCACGCTTCGAAAGTGTTTTCAGGCCTTTGTGCGAGCCCGTATCGTGATGCCCAATGGCCAAAGCCACTGGGGTGCCTCAGCCGAAATGATCGTACCCAAATGGTTCGACAAGAACATCCATCTCAGCGACGAAGACAACTTCGAGCAAGAACGCCATGTGCTGCGACTTGCCAAAGCCGCCTATTTGGCAGATGGCAGCCCCGACACCGCCTTTGGCCATTTTGCACGCCACCACGAAGCACACCTGCTCACCTGCGCAGCAGAAAATCTCAACCCACTGCTAGCCAACTACGGCCCCGCGCTAATTGACCGCGCCCTTATCGACGCACTGTGCCGTGCCTTGGGCAAATCGTTTTATGCCGCCGTACAACAAAACACCCTTGGCATGGACGAACGCATGCCCGCTTTCCAGGACTTGGACATGGCCCGCTTTCTGTCAAGCCTCGAGCCAGCCAAAACCCTACACGCGCGGCACACCGTGGGCCTGCTGGACGCCATCACGCGGCAAGACGTGACCGAGCCCGTAAACGACGGCCTGCCCGAAACCTTGCAAGAAGTTCTGCAGGTCTACGGCCACAACTATTACAAACTCAAGGTTAGCGGCCGGATCGACGCAGACATCGATCGGCTGTGCGCCATCGCCTCGGTGCTGGACAACTTGTCCGAGCCTTACCACGCAACGCTGGACGGCAATGAGCAATACCAAAGCGCCGAGCAACTGCACGAGTTGCTCACGCGCATGCGCGCCCAACCCGCCCTGAAACGGATGGTGGCGAGCATCCTATTCATTGAACAACCCATCAACCGCCTGCATGCGCTGGATGTAGATCTAAAAAAACTGGACTTAGGCATGCCCGTGATCATTGACGAATCCGATGGACTGCTCGACACCTTTGTGATGGCCCGCAAGCAGGGCTACACCGGCATTTCAAGCAAAACATGCAAAGGTGTGTACCGATCGCTGCTGAATGCGGCACGCTGCGCTACCTGGAACGAAGAGGCGTCTACACCAGGGCGCTATTTCATGTCAGCCGAAGACCTCACTGTGCAAGCCGGTTTGTCGGTACAGCAAGACCTTGCACTGGTCAACCTGATTGGCGTAACCCATGTTGAACGAAATGGACACCACTATGTCAATGGCTTGCAATCGCGTCCTCAAGCAGAACAAGCCGCCTTTTGCAAGGCACACCCTGACATGTACGAACACAGCCACGGTGCTGCCCGTTTGCGCATCCGCGACGGCCAACTTCATATCGCCTCACTTGATGCACCTGGCTACGCCAGCACCGTGATGCCCGACTTTTCTGACATGCAATCCCTTTAATTACGCAACCCAAACCAACACCCGCGGGTGCTGAACCTAACCATTTGGAGACAACATGAAAATATCTCAAAAAACAGCGCTGATATCCTTGACCTTCCTTGCAGTGCTAGCCCCATGGAGCGCCACTGCACAGGGAACTTATCCCAACAAACCAATACGAGTGATCGTGCCATTTGCCGCTGGCAGCACGACCGACATCATTGCACGTGCTATTTCAGACAAGATGAGTCAGAGCATGGGACAAACACTGGTCATTGATAACCGCGGCGGCGCAAGCGGCACCATTGGTCAGCAAGCTGTTGCCACTTCAGCACCTGATGGTTACACCATCATGATTCACTCTTCATCGCACACCGTCAGTCCTTCAACCTTTGCAAAGTTGCCGTTCGACACTGTGAATGATTTTGCAGGTGTAACCCCGATTTCAAGCACACCCAATGTGCTGGTCATGTCGCCCACAAAAAACATCAAGACGCTGCAAGAACTGCTAACAGCTGCACGGGCCAAGCCTGGAGGAATGAATTTTGCGTCTGCTGGTCAGGGCAGTGCAACGCATTTGAACGC
>CAMBWM010000082.1 GCA_945871335.1 Polaromonas sp. YR568
CGTTTCATGGGTGTCTCCAGTTTAAAAAAATGAGGGTTCTGCGTGAGCGGTGATTGGGCTTGGGGCGTCGTGTATCTAGCGGCCAGCAGGTGGTTGTGGGCGCCTTAAACATGTTCAGTGACCAAGGCCCCTCTCATCGGCAAACGCGAGACAACAGCGCGGTATTCCACAAAGGGCTTTTTGATGCGCTGGCCGAATTCAAGAATCCCTCCAGGATCTGACAGCCAAGTGAGCATCATTGTTAGACTCAAAGATACATCGTATACGAAAAATCTTTGCGCACTTTAGCGCGTGGACCACCCTAATCCGGGGCCTTAGCTTGCGCCCGGACAGGCCAAGCCGGCGCTCAAGCCGATTGTGTGAAGTTGATATCGATGCGCTCAGGCATGGTCAGAAATGAATGCACAGCGTGGTAAAGCCGGTGGCGGTTCACCCCGAGCAAGGCGGCATGCGCCAGACCTGCGATCTTGAGAATTGATTTGTCCGGGTGCGGCAACTTGGCGTAAAAAGCCAGCAGATCTTCTTCGCTGGCGATGCCGTCGTGTTCGGCACGCACCATCAAAACCGGGCAGATGACTTTGTCCGGATCGACCACCGGCAGATTGCTGACCATGTCCAGATAAGTCCCGTTGGGCACGGTGTCGCCGTATTGAAGCTCCGCCCGGGTGACGATGTCTGAGATGCCTGGCTCAGACGCCCCGGCATGGTCTCGTGTGAAAACAGACTGGTAGAAAGCTGCGTCCACCTTGCGGACATTGCTGGCCAGCAGCTGCGGTAAGAGCTTGGCGCGTTTGATCAAGGTGGGGGCGTCCTTGCCGGTCCAGACGAATGCGTCAACGATCAAGCGACTGACATGTTCAGGATAGAAATTAGCAAAGCGCGCCGCCCTGAGAGCGCCAGAGGACTGACCGAAAAAACTCGCCTGTTGTTGGCCGGTTTCTCGAATCACCAGATCCATGGCGAGTTTCAAGTCCACCACACCACTGTGAATGTCTGAGTAACCGGCGCTGCGGTCAGAGTGGCCGTAGCCTTCGTGATCCATGGTCCAGACTTCGTAACCCAGTCGCACAAAGTGGTCCATCATGGAGTAGTCGTTGCGCCCTTCGATCTGCAAATCAAACATGGTTTTGGCCGAATAAGAAGAGCCGTGAACCAGAAATAAAACCGGCCGCTGTCCGGAAGTGCCTGCCAGGTATTTCCGGTTGACCCACAGGCGGATGCCGTCTTTGTCGGCCCAGAAGTCTTGCGCCAAAATTTGAAGTTCAGAACCGTTCATTGCTTTTCCAACTCAATCGATAAAAATAAGGGAGGGGCAGCCACACCGCCACGTGCTTCAGTCCTGCTCGGGTTTGACTTGTTTGAGCCTTGGAATCAAAAAAGGCAGCGCCAGGGAGACGGCCGAAAGGAAGACCAAGGTGGCAGAAATGCCGCTGCTGACAAACACTACAGGATTGCCGTCTGACAGTGTCAAAGCCTGGCGAAACGACTGCTCCATGATGCCGGCCAGCACCAAAGACAACACCAGAGGCGGAATCGGGATCTCGACCTTGTCAAAGATATAGCCCAAAACGCCGAAGAAAAGTACCAGGTACAGCTCGACCATGCTGCCGTTGATGGCGAATGTGCCCAGCACCGAAATGGCAATGATCAGCGGGTAAAGAATACCGCTGGGAATGTAGAGCAAGCGCACAAACAGGCCGATCAGCGGCAGGTTCAAAATCAGCAGCATCACATTGCCGATGTACATGCTGTCAATCAGGCCCCAAACCAGATCCGGCCGGTTTTGAAACAACAGCGGCCCGGGCTGAATGCCGTGCATGATGAAGGCGCCCATCATGACCGCTGTGGCGCCGCCGCCTGGCACGCCCAGGGTGAGGAGCGGCACCATAGCGCCAGCCGTGTCAGAGTTGTTGGCGGCCTCCGGACCGGCCACGCCTTCAATGGCACCCTTGCCAAATTCTTCGGGGTTCTTCGACAAACGTTTTTCAGTCGAGTAGGACAGCAAAGAGGCGATGGTGCCGCCGGCGCCCGGCAAGATGCCGATTAAAAAACCCATGATGGAGCCGCGCCAGATGGGTCCTTTAGAGCGTCGCCATTCTTCCTTGGTGATCCAGAGCTTGCCGGTGATGCGCATGGCCGGGTCACTGGTTCCAGAGTGAATTTTTTCCAGGCCGCGAAACACCTCAGCCAGCGCGAACATGCCCACCACCACGACGATAAAGCCAATGCCGTCCTGAAACTCGGCAATGCCGGCTGTGAAGCGCTGTTGTCCGCTCTGCAGGTCAATGCCGATGGTGGCAATCATCAGGCCCAAAATGGTGGACAGCAGGCCCTTGGCAGGGGATTTGCCGGACAGCGATGCCACTGCGGTCAGGGCAAACAGCATCAGGGTGAAGTATTCAGCGGGACCGAACTTCAGGGCTGTTGAGGCCAGCGGCACCGCAAACAGCGTCAGTGCGACCACGCCCAGGGTGCCGGCAATGAAGGAGCCGATGGCCGAAATCGCCAAGGCCGCACCGGCGCGGCCATTGCGGGCCATTTCATAGCCGTCGATAGAGGTCATCACCGAAGCCGCTTCTCCCGGCGTGCGGATCAGGATTGCAGTGGTCGAGCCGCCGTATTTGGTGCCGTAGTAAACGCCGGCCATCATGATCAGGCCAGAGGCTGGGTCCATGCCATAAGTGACCGGTATTAAAAGGGCAATGCTGGCCGACGGGCCGATGCCCGGCAAAATGCCCACGATGGTGCCGATCAGCACGCCGACAAAGGTGTACCAGAGGTTGATGGGCATCAGCGCTACACCAAAGCCATTGACGATGTGGTTGAAGGTTTCCATGCGCGCCGGCGAATTAAAAAGGCAGCAGGCCGGCCGGGATTTGCGCGCCGAACAAGCGGGTGAAGGCCAGGTAGCTGCCAAAGCTGAAACCAGCGGCAGTCAGAACGTTCGCCCGTGTTTTGCCCGGATTGAAAATAGCCATCAGGGCGTACAGATAAAGCGCTGTGGCGATTGCGTAACCCAGCCAGTTGAAGAGGAAAAAGTAGCCCAGGGTACTGAGCACCATGGCCGCAATAAAGAAATATCCTTTGGCCCCTGCTGGCGCTTCTTGCGGCGAGGTTTCTCCTGCCAATGCTTTATTGGTGGCCTGCGCGCGGGCCTTGGCTTTGGCGCCGGCCAGTGTTTCAAGCCAAAGCAGAACCGCTGCAATCAGCAAACCGATGATGAGCAGCCTGGGAATCGCCTTCGGGCCGATCGGATCGCCGATCAGCGGTTCCTTGATCTGCTCGGTCGCAAACCAGTAAAAAGCGGCCAACAGCACCGTGGCCAGGACGATGAACTTGTCGGTTTTCATAGGGGCAAGCTAAAGCACAGCAGCCGGACTGCTTGGCGCTGGAGTGGGACGCTCACTTGGCCAGGCCGAGTTCAACCAGCACTGTCCTCATGGCCACATAGTCCTTTTCTAAGTCTTGCTTGAAGGCATTGCCGACGGTGAAGTCATTGGTCCAGAAGTTGTTCTCAAGGTCGGCTTTCCAGTCAGGGGTTTGCACCACTTGGCGCAGTACACCTTCCCAGCGGGCGATTTGAGCGGGCGTCATACCTTTGGGGCCCATGACGGCTCGCCAGTTGCCCCACACCACATCCACGCCTTGTTCTTTCCAGGTAGGGATTTTGGAAAAATCACCTGACAGCCGCTGGCTGGACGCAACCCCCACGGCGCGCAATTTCCCGGCAGCCATGTGCGAGCTGACGTTTCCTGCCGCAGTGACCACCATGTCGATGTGCCCGCCCATGAGTGCGGTTAAGGCCTCAGAAGAGCCTTTGAACGCAATCACTTTGAGCGCCTTGGCTTCGCCGCCAATGCCCTTCATTAGCAAGCCCGCGGCCACATGGTTGTGTCCGCCTATGGCGCCGGCAAAACCGATCGATAAGGACCTGGGGTTGGCCTTGAGTTTGTCGACCACATCTTTGCCGGTCTTCAAGGCCGAATCGGCGTTGACTGCAAAGACCGAGAAGTCGTTGATCATAGAGGCGATCGGCGAGAAATCCTTGTGGTTTTGCGTGCTGCTGCCAGTGATGTGGTTGGCCAGCAGAGTCGGGGTGGTGATCATCAGGTAATGCGCATCACCGGCATGTTGCGTCATGTAGTTCAGCTGTATGTTGCCTCCACCACCGGTTTTGTTGACGACTGTCATGGTGGTGTTGATCAGTTTTTTGCTGCCCACTGCTTTTTCAATAGCGCGGGCGGTTTTGTCGTTGCTGCCGCCAGGTGCTGCATAAACCACGATCTCTACATTTTTGGCAGGCTCCCAAGTCTGGGCATGTACAGATGGGACACAGGCTAAAAATGCCAACAAAGTAAGGGCAACAGTCTTGAGCGTGTAGGTAGTCATAGCCAAGTTAATTCTTGTAAAGTTGAAAAAAGACGTGCCGTTAAGGCCGAATTCCATTTTTACCTCAGATTAAGGCTGCACCGAGTGTGGATTTCCCTTAGCCAACAGCTTGGCAAGTTGGGTTGATGTTGTGACGTGCAGCCGAGACTTAGCGGGGTGCAGGCCTCAGCGCGGCGGGCGCTCGGCGGGAATCTCGCGCACTTCGACATCCACCACCTCGTCGCTGCCAAGGAGGCTGCGGGCGGGTTGCCCGGATTTGTGGTCCCGTGCGTTTGTGCTTGTGGTGTCGAAGTTGTCAGGAGCGGTGCTGCGCCAGCGTCCAGCCATCTGCTGACCGGAAAACTGCCTGAACCGACTGAAGGCGGTGACTGCCGCCGGTTTTTTCCCGGTCACCAAAGCGCGCAGCAGTGCCAGCAGCAACATCACCAGCCCAAGAGCCAGCAAGCTGAGCAGCGCAACAGCGGCAAAAATGCCCAGCGCCAGGCGCATGAGCACTTGAATAAGGCGGTTAAAAAAAGGCAATGTAAATTCCTAGGGAGGTCTTGTACTCTAGCTGGCAGATGAGGCTGATGGGTCCGATTGCAATGAGGGCTTTTGCTCAGTCAAAGGCTTTGTAGCCCGAAACTACACGGGCAAGGGTGGTGACGACGCACAGGCCCGCAAAAACCCAGGCCAACAGCGCAAACTGAGCAGGCCACAAGCACATGGCGACGAAAAACCCCAGAGTTTCCGTGCCTTCTGTGAGCCCACCCAAAAAGTAAAACGACTTGCCGATGGGCATCTGCTTGCCCATTTGGCGCTTGGCGGCCATCACAGCGAAGGCTAAAAAACTGCTGCCCGTGCCCATGAAGCCGGCCAGCAGGGCCGCTGCCGCCAGTGCGTTGGCGGCAGGGTCGGCGAAAGCAAAGGCCAGCACCACGGCTGCGTAAAAAATGAAGTCCAGGGTGATGTCCAAAAAGCCGCCGCGGTCACTGGGCTGCGTTTGCCGGGCCACTGCGCCGTCCAGACCATCGCAAAGCCGGGACAACAGCAACAAAGCCAGACCGGCACCGTAGGCGCGTTGCGCAATCAGCACCGCTCCCAGCAAGCCAATGGCAAAGCCCGCCAGCGTCAGCTGATTGGCCGTGACGTTGATGCGTATCAGCTGCCGCGCCACGCGCTTGAGCGCAGGCTCGATCAGGCGCTGGGCAAAGTTGTCGAGCATGTATTGCGCGCAGGTCGGATTAACTCAGCAAGGCTTGGGAAAATTCGCGCGCATTAAAAGTCTCCAGGTCTTGGATCTGCTCTCCAACGCCAATAAAGTAAACCGGCACCGCCCGCCAATCCGGGTGGGCTTTGCCGCGCTCGCTGGCCCACAACGCAATGGCGGCCAGCACGCCGCCTTTTGCCGTGCCATCGAGCTTGGTGACGATCAGACCTGTGAGTTGCAATGCCTCGTCAAAGGCCTTGACCTGCGCCAGCGCATTTTGGCCTGTGTTGCCGTCGATAACCAGCAGGATTTCGTGAGGTGGCGTGCCGATGCCCTGACCGCCGGCCTTGGCGATGGTGCGTTTGATTTTTTTAAGTTCTTCCATCAAGTGCAGTTGGGTCGGCAAACGACCGGCGGTGTCCACCAGTACCACGTCCTTGCCGCGCGCTTTGCCAGCGCTGACCGCGTCAAAACTGACAGAGGCCGGGTCGCCGCCGGCTTGACTGACGATCTCGACGGTGTTGCGATCGGCCCAGACGGTAAGTTGTTCGCGCGCCGCTGCCCGGAAAGTGTCGGCCGCAGCCAGCAGAACAGAGGCGCCCGCGTCGCTCAGGTGGCGTGTGAGCTTGCCGATCGATGTGGTCTTGCCAGCACCGTTGACGCCTGTCACCATGATCACAGTGGGCACAAATTCGCCAATGCGCAAAGGCTGCTCGAGGGGTTTTAGCAAGCCGCAAAGCACTTCGATCAGCAGGTTGCGCACAGCCACCGGGTGCGTCACGCCGCTTTCTTTGACGCGTCGGCGAAGTTCGCCCAGCAAGTAGTTGCTGGCGCTGACGCCGGCGTCGGCCATCAGCAGCGCCTCCTCCAGGTCTTCGTAAAGTGCCTCATCGATTTGTGTGCCCGTGAAAACGCTCGAAATGCTGCTACCGGTCTTGCGCAAGCCGGCCTTGAGTTTGTTCAACCAAGGTTCGCGTCCGGGCTGCAAGCCCTGGGCGGGTGCCGGGCTGTTGGTCGCAATGGGGCTGACCAGTGCGCTGCCGATTAACCCCGCTGCTGGACTGCCCAGGGAAGCGTCACTGGGCGAGGCCATGGTTTCGGATACTGCGACGGGGTTGGGCGTTTTTTTCTTGAAGAAACTGAACATATGAGGGTCTTTGTACTGGAGCTATTCTATGAAACACCCCGTGCAAGTTACATTTGGCAAACACATGACCTAATCTAAGCTCAAGATGCCCATGCTTTCACTTTCTATTTGTCTCCGTCTTACTGGTGCGCGCCTGGTGAAAAATGCCGCTGTGGTCTTGGGCGCCTGGTTTCTGGCTGTAAGCAGCGCAAGTGCGCAAAGCCCAGCCTCTGGTATGCAGGTGCAGCAGTTCACACTGGCCAATGGTCTGACTCTGATTGTTAAGCCTGACCGCCGGGCGCCGACGGTGGCGCACATGCTGTGGGTGCGGGTGGGCTCGATGGACGAAGTGGATGGAAGTTCCGGCGTAGCCCATGCCTTGGAACACATGATGTTCAAAGGCACGCCCACGCTCAAGCCCGGTGAATTTTCTCGCCGCATAGCGGCTTTGGGCGGGCGTGACAACGCCTTCACCAGCCGCGATGCCACCGCCTACCACCAGCAGATTCCTGCAGCCCGCCTTGAAGAGGTAATGCAGCTGGAAGCCGACCGTTTTGCCAACACGCAGTGGGACGACGAAGAGTTCAAGCGAGAAATTGAAGTCGTCAAGGAAGAGCGCCGTCTGCGCACGGAAGACGCGCCACGCTCGCAACTCTACGAATATGCCTACGCTGTGGCCTTCACGGCAGCGCCCTACCGGCGGCCCATCGTCGGCTGGATGAGCGATCTGGACGCCATGACTTCGGCCGATCTGCGCACCTTTTATCGCCAGTGGTACGTGCCCGGCAATGCAGCCGTGGTCATCGCCGGGGATGTGGATGTGGCCCAGGTACGCGCATGGGCCGACAAATACTATGGCCGCATTCCCGCCGGGCTCATCCCCGCTCGAAAACCGCGCACCGAACCAGCCCAGAACGGTCTGCGCCAGATCGAACACAAAGCCATTGCCAGCCAGGCTTATGTCAGTCTCATGTTCAAAGTGCCGCAACTGGACATCAGCGCCCTGACAGACGCGCCGCCCAAAGCTTCTGCTGCCAGCCGAGACGCTCTGGCGCTGACTGTATTGGCCGCGGTGCTTGACGGCTACAGCGGCGCCCGCCTGGACCGGGCCCTGACGCAAGGCGCTGATCGGGTAGCGGACAGTGCCGGTGCCTACAACGGCCTTTACGGCCGCGGGCCGCAGGTTTTTTCTCTTGATGGCGTGCCGGCTGAAGGAAAAACGCCAAGCCAAATTCTGGCTGCGCTGCGCAAGCAAATTGACCGGATCGCCCGCGAAGGCGTCAGCCAGGGCGAACTTCAGCGCGTCAAAACCCAGTGGGTTGCCTCTGAAACTTACAAGCTGGACGCGATTTTCAGCCAGGCCAGAGAGCTCGGCAGTAATTGGCTTAACGGCTTCCCATTGGACGCTAACGCTCGCTTGGTGGCGCAGTTGCGCACCATCACAGCGCAAGAGGTGCAGTCTGTGGCCGCGCGCTATTTCGGCGACGAGCAATTGACTCAGTCCACACTGGTGCCGCAGCCTCCCGACCCGAACCGCAAGCCCCGCCAGCCGGCCGCAGCTTCGCGCCATTGAGACTGAAAGTGCAGCCATGTTGAACTCTTTTTTTTCGCGTCGCGCAATGCCCGGCCTGTTGTTTGGCCTGGTTCTCTTCATGCACAGCCTGAGCGCAAGGGCTGCATTGCCGATACAGCACTGGACCCAGGCCAGTGGTGCCAAGGTCTACCTGGTCGAGAGCCACGGCATTGCCATGTTGGACGTTCAGATTGACTTTGACGCCGGCGGCCGTCGCGACCCGGCTGATAAAGCCGGCCTGTCCAGTGCCATGTCACGCATGAGCGGCAAAGGCCTGGCTGGGCGCCAAGGCGCTATGGCGCTGGACGAAAATCAGCTCAGCGAAGCCTGGGCCGATCTGGGGGCGGTCTTTACGGTCAGCTCCGGCAGTGATCGCCTGAGTTTTTCGCTTCGCAGTTTGAGCTACCCGGACCTCTTGGCGCAGTCGGTGGCCCTGGCCTCCCGCCAGATCGGTGAGCCGGCCTTGCCCGAAGCCGTTTGGCAGCAGGAGCGCGACCGTATCAGCGCTGCTATTCGTGAGTCTGACACCCGACCTGCCAGCGTGGCGGGCAAAGCTTTTCGGGAAGCCGTCTATGGCGCCCACCCTTATGGCCTGCAAACCACGCCAGCCACGCTGGCGCGCATCACCACAGCAGACATGCGGCAGTTTTATGCCCAGCATGTTGAGCCTTGCAGAGCCAAAGTCAGCGTGGTCGGCGACGTCACGCGGGCTCAAACCGATGCAATGGTCACTGCGCTGCTGGCCCGACTGCCTCAGCGTGATGCGGCGCGCTGCCAGGCTTTGCCGGCTGTGGCTGAAGTTCAGGCGCTGACTGCGCCGGTGAACCGGTCGCTTGCTTTTGAATCGGCCCAGGCGCATGTCTTGATCGGCCAGCCCGGCTACAAACGTGATGACCCTGATTTTTTTGCGCTCACTGTCGGTAACTACACCTTGGGTGGCGGCGGTTTTGTGTCGCGACTGACCACCGAGGTACGTGAAAAGCGTGGCCTGACCTACAGCGTCTACAGCTTTTTTTCCCCCGGTCTGCATGCGGGTGCATTCACCATTGGTTTGCAGACGCGGCCCGACCAGGCGGCGCAGGC
>CAMBWM010000083.1 GCA_945871335.1 Polaromonas sp. YR568
AAAGAGTCCATTTGTTCGCCAAAAGCGCTTTGGGTATTGGTCATGCGCGCAACGCGGCCGTCCAGACTGTCCAGCACCATGGCACAAAAAACACCGATTGCAGCCTGTTCAAAATTGCCGTTCATGGCCATCACAATGGCGTAAAAGCCACCAAAAAGGGCGGCCAGCGTGAACAAGTTCGGCAACACATAAAGACCCTTGCCGGGCTTTCGCGAGGCCACTTCAGCAGGAACCAGATCTGGCCTGTCAATACTACTCATGGGATACGCTCCAGGCAGGCTTAACCACCAGTTTGCCTGCTGCGGTCTGGGCGCAAGGCACCATGGGCATGGCCGAATCCAAAAGACGGAAACAATTTTTGTTCATGTACCAAGGATAACAAAGGAACTCCCCGCGCCTATAAAGCCATTTGGCATGAGGACAATCGAAAAAAAACCGCGCAAGTGCTTGCGCGGCCTTGGTGACACCAATGCGGGCCGCCGGGCCCGCCTGGCATCAGTTACGCGTCTGGTCGACGAGCTTGTTCTTGGCGATCCAAGGCATCATGGCGCGCAACTGAGCACCCACCACTTCAATGCTGTGGTCCGCCGTGTTGCGGCGGCGAGCGGTCATGCTCGGGTAGTTGGTGCGGCCTTCCAGGATGAACATCTTGGCATATTCACCGTTCTGGATGCGTTTGAGCGCATTGCGCATGGCAGCGCGCGACTCTTCATTGATGACTTCCGGACCGGTCACATACTCACCGTACTCGGCGTTGTTCGAAATCGAGTAGTTCATGTTCGCGATGCCGCCTTCATAGATCAGGTCAACGATCAGCTTGAGCTCGTGCAGGCATTCAAAGTAGGCCATCTCAGGGGCGTAGCCGGCTTCGACCAGGGTTTCGTAGCCCATTTTGATCAGCTCAACGGCGCCACCGCACAAAACAGCTTGCTCACCAAACAGGTCGGTCTCGGTCTCTTCTTTGAAGTTGGTCTCGATGATGCCGGCCTTGCCGCCACCGTTGGCCATGGCGTAGCTCAGCGCCAGGTTTCGGGCCTTGCCGCTCTTGTCCTGGTGAACAGCGACAAGGTGCGGCACACCGCCACCCTGGGTGTAGGTGTTACGAACGGTGTGGCCCGGGGCCTTGGGTGCAACCATCCAGACGTCCAGGTCAGCGCGCGGGATAACCTGGTTGTAATGAACGTTAAAGCCGTGCGCAAAGGCCAGCGAAGCACCCTGCTTGATGTGCGGCGCCACGTTGTTGGTGTAAACCTCGGCGATTTGCTCGTCGGGCAACAATATCATGACCACGTCAGCAGCTTTAACAGCGTCGTTAACTTCCATCACGTTCAAGCCTGCTTTGCCAACCTTGTCCCAGGACACGCCGCCTTTTCGCAAACCGACCACAACCTTGACGCCGCTGTCGTTCAGATTCTGTGCGTGCGCATGGCCCTGGCTGCCGTAACCGATGATGGCCACAGTCTTTCCCTTGATCAGGCTCAGGTCGCAATCTTTGTCGTAGAAAACTTTCATTCTTATCTCCAGAGGTGGTGGTGGCGAAAATGCCCATCGACAGGCTGAGGGCGAATGCTTACGTATGTCGCCACAAGAAATCCGTTCGCGCCCCGCCTGTCGAAAACGCGCGCGCGGATTGTTGAAATATCAGACCCGCAGGATTCTCTCACCCCGGCCAATGCCGCTTGAGCCGGTGCGTACCGTCTCGAGAATCGCTGTGCGGTCAATCGCTTCCAGGAAAGCGTCGTTCTTGGTCTGGTCACCGGTCAGCTCGATGGTGTAACTTTTTTCAGTGACATCGATGATGCGGCCGCGGAAGATGTCCGCCATGCGCTTCATCTCTTCGCGCTCCTTGCCGACCGCACGCACCTTGACCATCATCAGCTCACGCTCGGTGTAAGCACCCTCGGTCAGGTCCACAACCTTGACAACTTCGATCAGGCGGTTAAGGTGCTTGGTGATTTGCTCGATGACATCGTCCGAACCGGTGGTCTGTATGGTCATGCGCGAAAGACTTGGGTCTTCTGTCGGGGCCACGGTCAGGCTCTCAATGTTGTAACCACGCGCAGAAAAAAGACCGACCACGCGTGACAAGGCACCAGGTTCGTTTTCGAGTAAGACAGCAATGATGTGTTTCATGTAAAAGGATTCCTCTTTTCGCTGCCCTCCCCCGCGCACGGTAATGCACAAGCTTGGCAGGCAATAGATTCGTCAAAAAGTCAGGTCAGTCAGCGCAGTACAAGCCGCCACAAACAAGACCCGGCGATGAACAGGGGCAGGGCCAGGCCCCGCCTTGTCCGTATCAGCCTTGCGGCTTAAAGGTCTTCGCTCCCCAGCAGCATTTCAGTGATGCCTTTGCCGGCCTGAACCATCGGGAAAACGTTCTCAGTCGGGTCGGTGCGGAAGTCCATGAAAACCGTACGGTCCTTGAGCCTGCGCGCTTCCCGCAGAGCAGGCTCCACATCCTCGGGCCGCTCGATCAACATACCAACGTGGCCGTAGGCTTCAGCGAGTTTCACGAAGTCGGGTAATGCATCCATGTAGCTGCTGCTGTAGCGGCCGGCGTACTCGACCTCTTGCCACTGACGCACCATGCCGAGGTAGCGGTTGTTCAAGGCCACGATCTTGATGGGCGTGTTGTATTGCAGGCAGGTGGAAAGTTCCTGAATACACATCTGCACCGAGCCTTCACCCGTGACGCAAAACACTTCGCTGTCAGGCTTGGCAAGCTTAATACCCATGGCATAGGGAATGCCCACGCCCATCGTGCCCAGTCCACCGGAGTTGATCCAGCGGCGAGGTTCATTGAACTTGTAGTACTGCGCGGCCCACATCTGATGCTGGCCCACGTCAGAGGTGATGTAGGCGTCCGCGTCCCGTGTCAGGTTAGAGAGCGTTTCAATCACGTGCTGCGGCTTGATCACGCTGCCATCACCCATGCTGTACTTCATGCAGTCACGCTTGCGCCAGGCTTCGATCGTGTCCCACCAGCCGCCCAGCGCGTGGATGTCAGGCTTGAGGCCGGACTCTTTGATCATGGCAATCAACTCGACGAGTACATCCTTGACATCACCAACGATGGGAATGTCAACCTTCACACGCTTGGAAATGCTCGAAGGGTCAATGTCGATGTGAATAATCTTGCGTTCATTTTGTGCAAAGTGCTTGGGATTGCCGATCACGCGGTCATCAAAACGCGCCCCCACGGCCAGCAATACGTCGCAGTTTTGCATGGCATTGTTAGCCTCGACAGTACCATGCATGCCTAGCATGCCCAGAAACTTCGGGTCACTGGCTGGGTAAGCGCCCAAGCCCATCAAGGTGTTGGTGCAGGGAAAGCCCAACATGTCCACCAGGGTGCGAAGCTCCTGCGAGGCATTACTCAGCAACACACCGCCACCTGTATAAATGTAGGGGCGCTTGGCCGCCATTAACAACTGCAAAGCCTTGCGTATTTGGCCACTGTGGCCTTTGCGCACTGGGTTGTAGCTGCGCATTTCCACGGTTTCGGGGTAGTGAAAAGCGCATTTTTTAAAGGAAACGTCTTTCGGAATATCCACCACAACCGGACCGGGGCGTCCGGTGCGGGCAATATGAAAAGCTTTCTTGATGGTTGCGGCCAGATCCCGAACGTCCTTGACCAGGAAATTATGTTTGACAATGGGGCGTGTGATGCCTACGGTGTCGCATTCCTGGAAAGCGTCAAGACCAATCGCATGCGTTGGCACCTGACCGGTGATGATCACCATAGGGATGCTGTCCATGTAGGCGGTGGCTATGCCGGTCACGGCATTGGTCACGCCAGGGCCAGAGGTCACCAGGGCTACACCGACTTCGCCGGTGGCGCGCGCATAGCCGTCAGCGGCGTGAACTGCAGCCTGCTCATGGCGCACCAGCACATGCTGAATGGTGTCTTGCTTGTAAAGAGCGTCGTAGATGTATAGGACTGCGCCGCCAGGATAGCCCCAGACGTGCTGTACGTTTTCGAGTTGAAGGGATCGCACCAGAATTTCGGCGCCCATCAAATCAGGATTTTTGTCTTCAGATGGCTGAGATACAGCAGCTGCGGATGCGAGTTCCGCTTTGGTGATTTCCATGATGAACCTTTGTGAATTTCTCTAACGAAATAACTTGGGTGCCTCTTCGCCCGTTCTTTTGAAACAGCGTTGAGACTTTGGGCCAAAACCATAAGCAGATTCATATTCCGCCGAGTCATGACCCGTTTGCCTTTTAAATTGCAGGAACTATTATGACATTGTTAGGACACTTGTTGACTAAAGTTTAGGCATCTCTGAGTCAAACGGAGAGCAAGTGCCATAATTTCTCAACACCAAATGACGCGATTCAGCCGTTCATCTGCCAAAGACAAGACCAACATTGGGACAACCGGAATTCACCACCTTTGGCTACTGAACTAGAACTCTCCGACTTCTTGAAAAGTGTTGAAAAGCGCGCTTTCAAACGCAGTATGTACCACGTCCGGGACGAAGACGCAGCTCTCGACATCGTGCAAGACAGCATGATGAAACTGGCTCAACATTACGGCGATAAGCCAGTCGGCGAACTGCCGATGTTGTTTCATAGGATTTTGTCTAACGCCACGCTCGACTGGTTTCGACGCCGCAAGACACGCAACGCCCTGTTCTCAAACATCAATGACTTTGAATCGTCTGGCGAAGAGGGCGAATTTGACTTTTTGAGCACTTTAGAAAGCCTGGTTGACTCCGAAGGCACCCAAAGCGCGCAAGACGCCACCGAGCGGGCACAGATCATGCATGAGATCGAATTACAGATTGAGGCCCTTCCCGGGCGTCAACGGGAAGCATTTCTAATGCGTTATTGGGAGGAGATGGACGTCGCGGAAACGGCTGCTGCCATGGGCTGTTCAGAAGGAAGTGTTAAAACCCACTGTTCGAGAGCGGTTCACGCTCTGAGCAAATCCTTAGGCGCCAAAGGAATCAAACTATGAACAATTCAACACGCCATCGTGCAGACATTTTGCAAGACCGTCAGGGCCATAAGCTCGCCTCTTACCTCACACTGAGCGCAAATGAGCTGCCGCATCATATTTCGGAGCGCTTGAGAGTCTCGCGTTTTCAGGCCATGTCGAAGCGCAAACTTGCCAAGCCAGGTTTTGCCCACGCATCAGGCGCCAGTGGTGACGCACTGACTTGGGGTGGTGACGATGGCATTGGCTGGCTGGGTCGAGTCGGCTCTGTACTGCCACTGGTTGCGCTGGTTGCGGGCTTGCTTCTCATCAATTCAATGCAAAACGAGGATCGCGCCCGTGAATTGGCCGAAGTCGACGTCGCCTTACTCACCGACGACCTGCCGCCAGCCGCTTATGCAGATCCTGGCTTTCTGCAGTTCCTTAAGTCCGATCTTTAATCCGGCACGCACAAATGTCCCTGAATCCGGGCTGTCTGCTCATGCTCACTCGGCTAGTGCGCATCACACTGTTCTCACTTGTCAGTGTATTGGGCGTACCTGCTTCGTCGGCCCTTGCGCAGGCCAGCAGCACACCCGCTGCAAGCGCAAAGCCCATCCAAAGCAAGCCGCAAACTGCCACAGCTGCGAAACCAGACTGGTCTTTGTTGACCCCCGCCCAACAGCAAGCCCTACATCCGCTGGCTAAAAGCTGGGCGTCACTGAGCAATGGTCAAAGGCGCAAATGGCTCGAAATTTCCCTTAATTACCCGTCTCTGAGCGCTAATGACAAAGCCAAAATGCACAGTCGAATGTCCGAATGGGCAGCGCTGAGCCCTCGTGCACGGGCAGAGGCCAGACTTAACTTTGCCAGCACTCAAGAGCTGTCCAAACAACTTAGCTCCCAAGAAAAGCAAGCTAAATGGGAGGCCTACCAATCGCTCAGCAGCGAAGAAAAGAGCAAACTTGCAAAAAGCGGTGTACGTCCGCCAGTGGGAGCGGCCCTGCCGGCGCGACCTGTTCCGGAAAAAAAGCTCGCTACATTAGCTCCCACAGAAACAGCCGCCAATAAGCTTAAAATAAGCCCCTCTCCCGCCCCCCTCAGTCAGCCAGTCTTGCAGGCCGAGTAAGCGGCCACCAGCTTCGGCTTTGCGCCAGGCCACAAACCGGTGTCATTGACTAAAAGCCATGATTGTCGAGCCTCAAACCCCTTCGCTACTCAGGCGCATGGCCTGCTGGCTCTACGAGGGCATGCTGATTTTTGGTGTGATGTTCATTGCTGACTACCTGTTCAGCACCCTAACGCAGACGCGCCATGCCATGGACAACCGCCACGCGCAACAATTTTTTTTGTTTGTGGTGTTTGGAATTTACTTTGTTTGGTTCTGGTCACGTGGCCAAACCCTGGCCATGAAAACCTGGCACATCCGGGTGACAGACCTGAAAGGCGGCCCCCTGAGCCAGCAGCGCGCTTTGTGGCGTTACATCCTGAGCTGGTTGTGGTTTCTGCCGCCACTGGCTGCCAGTTGGATTTTCAACATCGAAGTTCGTAATTCGCTGTTCATCGCTGCGGGGTGGATCCTTTTTTGGGCCCTGCTTTCCCGTCTACACCCCCGGCGGCAGTTCTTGCATGACGCTCTGGCGGGCACGCGCCTGGTCAGCTTTCATCAAGTACCCGTCAAGCCTGTCTGAGCACCGATGAGCACCAAGCCCGTGAACCCGCAAAAGCAGCGCAGAGGGTTGTCACGCATGTGGCATGCCGCCATATTCTCGCTCGCCGGTTTGCGGGCAGGATGGGGTGAAACTGCCTTCCGGCAAGAGGCTATGGCGGCCATTATTTTGGTACCCGCCGCATTTTGGCTGGGTCAAGGTTGGGTTGAAATCGCCATTCTTATCGCCAGCGTTGTAGCGGTCATGGTCGTCGAGCTGCTTAACACTGCCGTCGAAAGCGCCATCGATCGCATCGGCCCGGAGTGGCACGATCTGTCCAAGCGTGCCAAGGACATTGGCAGCGCCGCTGTCTTACTCAGCCTGACCCTGAGCATCGGGATTTGGTCCGCAGCCGCTTTTTACAGATTCGCATGAGTCCTGCATTTTCGATTTGCGTGTATTGCGGCTCTCGGCCAGGCTCTGAGCCTGCCTTTGCCGATTCCGCCCGCCAAGTGGGTCTGTGGATTGCGCAAAACAAGGGTCAACTGGTTTACGGTGGTGGGCATAATGGGCTGATGGGTACGATGGCAGACGCCTGCTTGCAAGCTGGTGGCCGTGTCATTGGAGTGATCCCAAAGGCGCTGGTCGAAAAAGAATGGGCACACACCGGTTGCAGCGAATTGCATGTGGTTGAAAACATGCACGAGCGCAAACGCTTGATGGCCGAGCATGCTGATGCTTTTTTGGCAATGCCCGGCGGCATTGGCACATTTGAAGAATTTTTTGAAGTCTGGACCTGGCGGCAACTCGGCTACCACGACAAACCGGTCGGCCTGCTTAACATCAACGGCTACTACGACAGCCTGCTGACTTTTTTATCGACTGCAGTGCAGCAGGGCTTTATGAACGCAGGACAAATGCAACTGATCAACAGTGGCACACACGCAGAGTCGCTGTTGAAGTCGCTGGTGAACGAGGCAGGCGTAGCGCCCGACAAGCTCAACCTTGATCAGATTTAAACAGCAGACTCGTCTTCTTCCCCGGTCCGTATGCGCACCACGCGCTCAACAGCGGTGATAAAAATCTTACCGTCACCAATCTTGCCGGTACGCGCTGCACGCACGATGGCATCGACGCAGCGGTCTACATCCTCAGTCTTCACCACCACTTCAACTTTGACCTTCGGCAGAAAATCGACCACGTATTCCGCGCCTCGGTAAAGCTCGGTATGTCCCTTCTGACGACCAAAGCCCTTGACTTCTGTCACCGTCAGGCCGGTTACGCCACACTCTCCAAGTGCTTCGCGGACTTCTTCAAGTTTGAATGGTTTTATCACGGCGGTAATTTGTTTCACAGCTCTGCTCCGTAGGTTGATTCAATAGAAATTATCAGACTCGCCAAGGCAATCAAGTCGCCAGCTTACGCCCGAAATTGACTGGTCACAGGATAGCGCCAATCTTTGCCGAAGCTGCGGTGACTAACCCGAATGCCAATAGGCGACTGGCGGCGTTTGTATTCATTGAGCTTGATCAGCCGTGTGATCCGATCGACCACTGCCGCGTCAAAGCCCGCAGCCACCAAGGATTCAATACTCTCATCATTTTCCATGTAGCGCTGCAAAATGGCATCCAACACCTCGTAGGGCGGCAAACTGTCCTGGTCGGTTTGATCGGCGCGCAACTCAGCGCTGGGCGCTCGCGTGATGATGCGCTCGGGAATCGGGTTAGGACAAGTGCCGTAGGGGTCATTTTCATTGCGCCAGCGAGCCAGCTTGAACACCGTGGTCTTAAGCAAATCCTTGATGACGGCAAAGCCGCCGGCCATGTCACCGTAAAGCGTGCAATAACCCGTGGCCATCTCGCTTTTATTGCCGGTGGTCAGCACGATGGAGCCGAACTTGTTGGACAGAGCCATCAGAAAAACCCCTCGAATCCGGGCCTGAATATTTTCTTCAGCTGTATTTTCTGCCAGCCCGCTGAACTCACCGGCCAGCGATGCCTTGAACGCTTCGACCTGCGGCTCTATCGAAAGCTCGTCATAGCGAACATTCATGCGCGCAGCCATCTCGCGGGCGTCAAGCCATGACATATCTGCCGTGTAGGCAGAAGGCATCATCACTGCGCGAACCTTGTCTGCACCCAGCGCATCGACAGCAACAGCCAGCACCAAGGCCGAGTCAATACCGCCCGATAAGCCCAAAATTGCCCCCGGGAAATTGTTTTTCCCCAAGTAGTCGCGCACGCCCAGCACCAGCGCGTCCCACAGATCGGCCTCCAGACTTTTGCTTGGCACGCACGAAGCGGACAGACACAGCCCAGTTCCTGGATTGCGTAAAACATCCACCGTGAACAGTGACTCTTCAAAACTGAGCGCGCGTCCAGCCAGTGCGCCATCAGCTTGAACGGCAAATGAACGTCCCTCAAAAACCACTTCATCTTGTCCACCGACCAGATGCGCAAAGACCAAAGGCAAGCCGCAGGCCTTGGAGCGGCTTTGCATCATGGCCTCGCGTTCATTGCCCTTGCCCTGATGAAAAGGCGAGGCATTGATCACCACCAGCAATTCGGCACCGGCAGCTTTGGCCTGCTGGGCCGGCGCTTCAAACCATGCGTCCTCGCAAATTAACAACCCAAGGGCAACGCGTTCAGCGCCCTCGCCTACATGAAAGACGCAAGCACCCTGCCCTGGTTTGAAATACCGCCGCTCATC
>CAMBWM010000084.1 GCA_945871335.1 Polaromonas sp. YR568
ATCATTCAGTTCAACGCCGACCCACTTGCCGTAGGTTGGCGAGCCCTGCCGTATGTCGACAACTACATCAAACACCGCGCCGCGTACCACACGCACCAGTTTGCCCTGAGGCTGCTGCACCTGAAAATGCAGGCCCCGCAATACGCCACAGCTGCTGCGGCTGTGGTTGTCTTGCACGAAGTGGATGTCCTGGCCCGTGGCGGCCTTGAAGGCTTTTTGGTTAAAGCTCTCAAAGAAAAAACCACGCGTGTCGCCGAACACTTTGGGCTCGATGATCAGGACGTCAGGAATGGCGGTGGGCGTGGCTTTCATGAGGGGTGTGGCTCTTTCAGCAAGCGCAGCATGTATTGCCCGTACCCGTTTTTGGCCAGCGGCTGGGCGAGCTTTTCAAACTGGGTGGCGTTGATGAAACCGTTGCGCCAGGCGATCTCTTCCAGGCAGGCGATCTTCAGACCCTGGCGGTGTTCGAGCGTGGCGATGAACTGGCTGGCTTCGAGCAGGCTTTCGTGGGTGCCGGTGTCCAGCCAAGCATAGCCCCGCGTCATGATCTGCACATTCAGCTGGCCCAGGTCCAGGTAGGTCTGGTTGACGGCGGTGATTTCGAGCTCGCCGCGTGCGCTTGGCTTCACAGCCTTGGCAATGTCCACCACTTGGGAGTCATAAAAATACAGACCTGTCACCGCATAATTGCTCTGCGGCTTGAGTGGTTTTTCTTCAATGCTGTGGGCCTGGCCGGCAGTATTGAAGGCGACCACGCCATAACGCTCCGGGTCTTGCACGTGGTACGCAAAAACCGTGGCGCCGTTGGCCTGCGCGTTGGCACTGGCCAGCAGCGTGGTGAGATCGTGCCCGTGAAAGATGTTGTCGCCCAGCACCATCGCGCTGGGCGCACCGTTCAAAAAATTTTCACCGATTAAAAACGCTTGGGCTAAGCCGTCCGGGGTGGGTTGCACGGCGTACTGCAAATTGATACCCCACTGGCTGCCGTCGCCCAGCAGTTGCTGAAAACGCGGCGTGTCCTGGGGCGTGCTGATGATGAGAATGTCACGCATACCGCCCAGCATCAACGTGCTCAGCGGGTAGTAAATCATGGGCTTGTCGTACACCGGCAAGAGCTGCTTGCTCATGGCCAGCGTGGCCGGGTGCAACCGCGTGCCGGAACCGCCGGCGAGGATGATGCCTTTGCGTGGTGTCATGAGCCTTCTTTGGGTGGGGTTGAAGTCAGAAACTGGGCCAGCATCGCATTGACGCCCTGCTGCCAGTCGGGCAAGTTGATGCCAAATGCGGCTTTCAGCTTGGCTGTGTTGAGACGTGAATTATGCGGTCGGCGGGCGGCCGTCACAAAGGCGCTGGACGGCACGGGTGCAATCTCTTGCACCGCCCAGGGCAAATCGGGCCGCAATGCTTTGGCCCGGCCAATAACATGCATCGCGTAAGCGTGCCAGCTGGTTTCACCGCCCGCAACCACGTGGTAAATACCGGCCAGCGCGTCCTTACCTGCGTGGCTTATTTTTTCAATGGCGGTTGCCGTGACAGCGGCAATCAGCTCGGCCCCGGTGGGCGCCCCCCACTGATCGTCAATCACCGTCAGGCGCTCGCGCTCTTGCGCCAGCTTGAGCATGGTCTTGGCAAAGTTGCTGCCGTGTGCGGAATAGACCCAACTGGTTCTGAAAATAAGATGCCGCGCGCAATGTGCCTGAATCAGCCCTTCGCCCTCGAGCTTGGTCTGGCCGTAGATATTGAGCGGTGCGGTCGCATCGGTTTCAGCCCACGACCGGCTGCCGCTTCCATCAAACACGTAGTCGGTGCTGTAGTGCACCAGCCACGCGCCCAGCTGCTGCGCCTCTTTGGCCAACACTTCAGGTGCGAGCGCGTTGATGAGGCGGACTTGGACGGGCTCGCTCTCGGATTTATCGACCGCCGTGTAAGCGGCGGCATTGACGATGACTTGCGGACGCCATTGGCGCACCGTCGCAGCCAACGCATCCAACTGTGCAAGGTCGCCGCCTTGAAAGCGGTCCAGCGCAACCAGTTCGCCAGGCCCGGCCAAGGGCGCCAGCGCACGCTCCAGCGCCTGGCCGACCTGACCGTTTTTGCCGAGGAGCAGGATCTTCATGCCTAAGCGGTTCCAGCGTACTGCTTGTCCACCCACTGCCGATAAGCGCCGCTTTGCACATGGGCCACCCACTCGGGGTTGGCCAGGTACCAGGCGATGGTCTTGCGGATGCCGGTCTCGAAGGTTTCGGCCGGTTGCCAGCCGAGCTCGCGCTGGATCTTGCTGGCGTCTATGGCGTAGCGTCGGTCGTGACCAGGGCGGTCTTTGACGTAGCTGATCTGCGCGCTGTAGGACTGACCATCGGGCTTGGGGCGCAGAGAGTCGAGCAAGGCGCACACGGTCTTGACAATCTCGATGTTGGGCTTTTCGTTCCAGCCCCCCACGTTATAGACCTCGCCCGGGCGACCGGCTTCGAGCACCCGGCGGATGGCGCTGCAATGGTCTTTGACATACAGCCAGTCACGCACCTGCAGGCCGTCGCCGTACACCGGCAGGGCTTTGCCCGCCAGCGCGTTGACGATCATCAGCGGAATCAATTTCTCGGGGAAGTGGTAAGGCCCGTAGTTGTTGGAACAGTTGGTGGTGAGCACCGGCAAGCCATAGGTGTGGTGCCAAGCGCGCACCAAGTGGTCGCTGGCGGCCTTGCTGGCGCTGTAGGGACTGTTGGGTTCGTAGCGGTGGTCCTCGGTGAAAGCCGAGGCCTCTTTGGCCAAAGAACCGTACACCTCATCGGTAGACACATGCAAAAACCTGAACTCCGCCTTGGGGTCTGCAGGCAGCTCTGCCCAATAAGCGCGCACAGCCTCTAACAGCCTGAAAGTGCCCACCACATTGGTCTGAATAAAGTCTTCCGGCCCATGGATGGAACGGTCTACATGCGACTCGGCTGCAAAGTTGACCACGGCACGCGGTCGGTGTGCCGCCAAAAGGCTGGCGACCAAGGCAGTGTCTGCAATGTCGCCCTGAACCAGCGTGTGCCGCGCATCGCCCGCCAAGCTGGTCAGCGTTTCGGGGTTGCCGGCGTAAGTGAGTTTGTCGAGGTTGATGACCGCCTCGCCGGACTGGGCCAGCCAGTCCAGCACAAAGTTAGCGCCGATGAAGCCGGCGCCGCCGGTGATGAGAATGGTCATGGTTGATCAAAATTAGAACATACCCACAAACCCTCTGCGCAAGGCTTGAAACCGCTAACTGACCCAACTCAGTGCCCGCTGATTTTTTCTCGCTCTAGGGCCTGGTGCACCCAGTCGACGACCTCTCCGCTGGATTCGTAGCCCTTGACCAATTGGCTTAAGAAGTTACGGATGAGTGGCACGTCGTTCACGCCCATGGCCATGCGCAGCGATTCGAGTCTTTCTTGCAACTGCGACCAGGCCAGAAACTCTTCATTGGCTTTCATGATGCGGGCGTGTTGCGTGGGCTTCGGATCCTTGCCGATCAGCAGCTCTTCAAAAAGCTTTTCCCCTGGGCGCAGCCCGGTGATGGTGATCTCTATGTCACCTTCCGGTTGGTCTTGAGTTTTTTGCCGCAAGCCAGACATCTCCACCATGCGGCTGGCCAGGTCATAGATGCGAACCGGCTGACCCATATCAAGCACAAACACATCGCCGCCGCTGCCCATGGCGCCAGCCTGGATCACCAGCTGCGCCGCCTCCGGGATGGTCATGAAGAAACGGGTGATGTCGGGGTGCGTGAGCGTGATGGGCCCGCCGTTTTTGATCTGCTCGCGAAACAGCGGCACCACCGAACCGCTGGAGCCCAGCACGTTGCCAAAGCGCACCATTGAAAAGCATGTTCGCGTGCCGGGGGCGCGAGCGCCGTCTGCAGTGACAGCCGGGTTGAGATCAGCCAGCGCCTGCAAAACCATTTCGGCCAAGCGCTTGGTGGCGCCCATGATGTTAGTGGGATGCACGGCCTTGTCGGTGCTGATCAACACAAAGTTTTGCACACCGTTGCGCGCTGCCGCTTGGGCGCACACCAGCGTGCCCCACACATTGTTGCGCAAGCCTTCTGCAGGGTTGTGCTCTACCAGGGGCACGTGCTTGTAGGCAGCCGCATGGTACAGCGTGTGCGGCTGCCAGGTGTCCATGATCTCGTGCATGCGCACTTCATCACAGACAGACGCCAGCAAGGGAACAATTTCGGTGGGTAGCTGATCTGCGGAACCTTTCTCCGCCAGGGCCAGCAGCTCCTGGTGTACCAGGTAGAGCGCAGCCTCGCTCATTTCTACCAGCAACAATTGTTTGGGACTGCTTTTCAAAATCTGGCGGCACAGCTCACTGCCAATGCTGCCTCCCGCCCCGGTTACCAGCACCGTCTTGTTGAAGCTGTTGCGGTTAATCAGTAAGCCATTGGGCTTGACGGGCTCCCGACCCAGCAGGTCGTCTAAGTCCAACTCGCGCACATCACTCAAACTTACCTTGCCTGTGGCAATGTCGTTCAGGCTTGGTAAAGTGCGCACCGCCAGTTTGTGGGCCGACAGCTTGGCCAATATGGTGTTGCGCTCTTGGCGCGAAACAGAGGGAAGCGCCAGCAAGACAACGTTGACTGGCACATCTGCCAACACTTCAACCAGGTCTGCCGGGTTATAAATACTCAGGCCATTGAGTACCTGGCCATGCAAGCGGTCGTCATCATCCAAGAAACCCACCACGCGCATCTCATGGCTGTTGGCCATGGCCGCGGCGAGCTGGCGGCCCGTCCTGCCGGCGCCGTAAATCAGCACCTGCGGCAAGGCAGACTTTTGAAGCTGATCTTGGTACAAACCCCCTAGCCACACCCGCGCCGCCGCACGCGACGCACCCACCAGCACCAGCAACAACAAAGGCTGAATCAGCCCAACCGTGCGCGGCACGCCCTGCACGCCATAAAAGGTAAACACCGCTGCAAACAAAACGCCATAAAGCAGCATCGCCCGGCCCATGGCCACCATGGCGGGCAGTCCGCTGTAGCGAAAAATAGCGCGGTACAGCCCAGATGTCACAAAGACAGGAATGGCAATCACCACAGACGCCAAGGCCGCCAGCCCCAGCGGCAACAAAATGACGCCTGACAGAGAAACAAATTCACCCAAGCGAAGGTAAAACGCCAGCCATACGCTGAGCAAGCACAAGCAGGCGTCTGTCACCAGCACGACGGCGCGCTTGGCCGGGCGCGGCAGTGCGAGTGCAGGCTTAGCCAAGTTGTCGAAAATACGGGCCAGGGCGAAGGCTGTCAGATTTTTTTTGTTGCTAGTCATGTGCATAGATTCAGTGAGCTGAAAGGCACTTAGGCATCAACCGCCTTGAGGAGCAACAGCGACGTCAGCGCTCGGCTCAGTCGGCCCTTTACGTCTTTAAAGGGATGATTTTCATTTTAATGTATTAATTTAAAATCGATTAAAAAGAATTCCTGAAAGATCAGCAAGGGCTGACCAGATCGGCAATGTCGTTTGCCACCCTGTCCGTTGCCTTGACGGCAAGCTCTCGGGCAAATCAAAACCCACGGCTGAGCTCGAACCAAGCGATGGTGGATGCGCTGCTCGCCACCAGCTTTGGGACGCGGCCCAAGCGCGTGGCAATATAAGTTTTGACACGCCACTGCTGCGGTCCCGCCCAGTTCATCCCAACGCCCGCCCCGCTCAGGTTAGCGCTGTTCATCCCTAGAATCCAGGCGCTCTTGTTAACCGTCACGCGCGCAGCGTCAACGAAGGCCACCAACTGCCATTGCCCGCCCAGGGCCGTGCCCAGTGCGTGCCGCAATTCGACAGTTGTCAGATACCCGGTATCGCCCGATAGCGAGCCCATGTCATAAGCGCGCACTGAGTAAGGCCCGCCCACACTCATCTTCTGCGACGCATCCAAATTGGTGTTTGCCCACTGGCCGGAGAAGGCAAAATACAGCGTGTTCTTTGGACTCAGGCTTTGCATGCGGGCAAGGTTCGCATTCCATTTAGAGAACCCCCCTTGCGTGCCCGCGGTCTCCGCATCGACCAACTGCGCTGCCGAATTGCCAAAACCGACACGCCCGGCTGTCCATCCAAGGCTCCAAGTGTTGATGCCTCCCGACAGGATCGCATCGCGCGAATCCCCGGCCAGGCTCAGCGTCCAGTTCTCCAGATCCCGATCCGTCTTGATGGCGCTGGCGTCAAGATGATCGCGCAATTGAAGACTGTCAAACTGGAGCTGCCCGTAAATATTGACATCGCGGCTGCGCAGCAGGGGGTGTTTGGTCCACAGGCTTGCAACCTGCGCGCTGCCATTCGCCTGGAGGGCTGCCAGCGGTTTGCCCATCGCATAGCGCAAGGCCGAATAAGCCCCACCCAGGCGCGTGCCCTGCCCATTGAGCAAGGTTTCGTAGCTGAGGCGCGCGTTGTTCAATCTGCTCCCGGAACTGAGGCCGCTCACGCTCAGCACATCGCCGTGCTGTAGCGGATTGATGACGTTGACGGTGCCGCCGATGCGGGCGCGGCCGGTATTGCGGTCACCGTAATTGTCCAGCACCCCATTGCCCGTGACCGCCAGACCGGGGGTGATGTTCACCAACAGGTCCGATGTACCCACTACCTCACCCGGCTTCAAGATGGCGCCAGCCACGACGCCAGCAATGTCAGAGACCAGCAGCAAGGCATGGTCAAGCCCTCTCTGGTCAACGGCCTGCCCACTTTGCAGCGGCGCAAGTATGGACTGCAGCAAGTCATCCTTTACCCGGCTTCGGTTGTCCAGACTGATCTTGCCGTAGCTCGCCTCGATGACCTCGATGCGCACAATTCCAGACGCAATAGTCTGCGCAGGGATGATGGCCCGTGCCAGAGGGTAGCCCTTGTTTTGGTAAGCGCTGGTGATCCGGGCGGCCAGCTCACCCAGCTGGGTCAGGGTGAGAGTCTGGCCTTGCGCGTCTGCCACCAGCGCGCGCAAGGTGGCGGTATCCAACAGCGTGTTGCCGGTGATCTGGATAAGCTGCACCAGGAAGGGCGCGCTGGGCGGCAGCTTGGCGCCGTCTGCCCGCTGGACCGTCAGCCCGCTCCAGTTGGGCGAGGGCGCCAGTGGCGTGAGAGGCACCATCTGCCGCAAGATATCCCCCGCACCGGGAACCACAGGGCTGGCCGGTTGCGCAGCCAGCGGGGAGACGACTAGAAACAGTGCCGCTGACAAAGGCCGCAAGTTTTGCAGCGGGCTATGGTTAAGGGTCAAGCTAGGCATCTTATTCATTCAGCTCCGGCAGATTGACCGGCAGCCGGATGCCGCCGGTCACAATCTGCAAGGTAGAGCCGTTGTTGCCGATGCGCAGTGTGACGTCGGCCACTGCGCCCTGACCCGATCCGCAAGACGTGGCGGCATTGATAAGCGTAAAGTCGCTGTCGTTTAGGTCTACTTCACGATAAGTGAAAACAGGTGTGCTTGCATAAATGCTAAAACCTGTGACCGGTTCTGCATAGACCGATACCGTAGTGATGCACGCACCAAACGCACACAATATGGGGCGGCCACTATTGACAACCGCATTGACCCCCCAAACTGGCGTCAAAGTGAAGTCAAATCCGGTGAAATTGCGCTTGTGTAGCATCTGCACACTGGTCAGGCCGGTGCCCCACGAGCTCACCGCTGTGTCGGTGTTCCAATAGCTGCTGTTGACTGAGCCCTCTTTGAGCCCGACCAGCCCGCCGACGTTGCTGCCGTTCAACGTGCCCGTGGCGTAGCTCGTGCTGACCGCGCCCTGGTTCAACCCGACCAGCCCGCCGACGTTGATTTTGCCGCTCACCGCCCCCGTTGCGTAGCTGTTGCTGATCGTGCCGTTGAGGCCCCCCACCAGCCCGCCAGCATGGGTGCCGGTCGACGCCACCGCCCCCGTGGCGTAGCTGTTGCTAACGTTGGTGTTTACGCCCATGGACCCCACCAGCCCGCCGGTGTTGTTCATTCCCGATACCGTCCCCGTGGCGTAGCTCTGACTGACCGTGGAGGCTTTGTTCGAGGCGTCACCCAGCATTGACCCCACCAGCCCGCCAGCTTTGAAAGTAGCCACCGTTGCCCCCCCCGTGGAGTTGCTGTTCCAGATCGTGCTGTTGCCCGCGAGTACCCCGACCAGCCCGCCGGCGTTGCTCCGCCCGGTCACGCGTGCATCCACCAGACTCACGTTTCGAATGGAACTAGAGTTTGTGCTTCGTCCAAACAGTCCAGCGCCGTCTGATAAAGGCCGATTGATGGTGAGGTTGCTGATGGTGTGGCCCAGGCCGTCAAAGGTGGTCACGAATGGTCTGCCCGATGGGGCCTCACTGCTTCCAATGGGCATAAAGCCGGCGCCGCCGTTCCACAAAGCCGTAGGGGTAGCGTCGATATTGCTGCCGAGGGCGTAGTTAATACCCACGCCCAGATTGCCACCCATGCCCTGCAAATCAGTGGTGGTGGTGCTGCCCGCCAACCCCAAACTAGTGATGACGGTGTATTGCTTGACGGCACCATCAGAGCCCTGCCGCGTGGTGAAATTGGTCGTCCCGGCGGGCAGATTGACTACCGCACCGGGGGCGGTGGTGATGTTGCTGGTGTTACCTCCTGCAACTGCGTTTTGACCGAATACCAGGGCGAGGCTGGCCGTGCTTGTTGCGTTCAGGTTGGCGTTGATGTTGATGTTGCGGTGCGCGCTTAAGGTGAGTTTGTTGGCACTCCACGCGACGGCACTGTTGACGAAGATGTCGCCGTTGCCCCCCGTCGTTGCGCTGGTGGCGATGCTGACATTGCTGCTGCCCAAACTAGTGGAAAGTGTGCTTGCGCCTATGCCTGAAGTTGTTAGGGCGGCACTGCCCGCCGCGATGGTGAAATCCACCGGGTCAATCAGCCAGGTACCGGAGTTACCGGCAGGCGCAGCGGTGGTGATGTTGGCAGCGTCGGCGATGTTGACGTGGGCGGCGCTGGTTTCAATAAAGCCACCGTTGCCGCCATTCGGAGCACTGGCGTCGAGGGTGCCGCCGACGTTGACGGTGCCTGCCGCCATGCCGCCCAGCAGGATGATGGTGCCGTTGTGCTCTTGCACCGTGCGCGCTTCGATGATGCCGGTGTTGTTGACCACGCTGGCAAGCAGTGCGTCTTTGGCACCCGCGCTCATGA
>CAMBWM010000085.1 GCA_945871335.1 Polaromonas sp. YR568
TGGAAGTGGCGTTGATCCGCGCGGTGGCGGTGCTGGTGATTGCCTGCCCCTGTGCTTTGGGCCTGGCAACGCCGGCGGCCATCATGGCCGGCACCGGCGTGGCTGCGGGCGAAGGTATTTTGATCAAAGACGCAGAGGCGCTGGAGCAAGCCTGTCGCGCCGACACCGTGGCCTTTGACAAAACCGGCACCTTGACCATCGGCCAGCCCCGTCTGATCGCCTTTTTGCTGGCTTCCGATGCTGATGAGGTGACGCAATGGAGCGCAGCGGCCAGCTTGCAAAGCGGCAGCGAGCATCCGCTGGCGCGCGCTGTGCTGGCCGCTGCCAAGGCGCGCGATATCCCGGTGCTTGCGCCACACGAATTGCGCGCTGTCCCGGGGCGGGGAACCGAGGGGCTGGTGGCCGGCGTGCCGTATCTGATCGGTAGCTTGCGCTGGCTTGACGAGTTGGGCGTGAGTCTGGGCCTCTTGCAAAGCGAAGCCGAGCGCCTGCAAAAAGGCGGCGCCACTTTGTCGGCGCTGGCCGAGCGCCGGCCTGAGGGCCTGGTGCTGCGCGCGCTGATGGCCTTTGCCGACGAGCCCAAGCCCGGCGCCCGCGAAGCCCTGGCCTCATTGCGCGCCCGGGGCCTGCGCATCGTCATGATCTCGGGCGACAACCGTGGCGCCGCCCTGTCCATGGGCGAGCGCCTCGGCCTGCATGCCGACGAGGTGATGGCTGAGGTGCTGCCCGGCGACAAAGCCGCCTTGGTGGCTGAACTTAAGCAAGGAAAAATGCACCCCCCCGGGGGGCAGCGCAGTACGCGAAGCGACAAGCGCGGGGGCTCCAATTTTTCCGCAGGGCCGCCCCAAGGAAAAATACACCCCCTCGGGGGGCAGCGCAGTACGCGAAGCGACAAGCGTGGGGGCACTGTCGTCATGGTCGGCGACGGTGTGAATGACGCTCCGGCGCTGGCGGCAGCAGACGTTGGCATGGCCATGGGTACTGGCACCGATGTCGCCATGCATGCGGCAGGCATCACGCTGATGCGTGGCGATGTGTCGCTGGTGGAGGGCGCGCTGGAGGTATCCCGCCGCACGGTCATGAAAATTCGCCAAAACCTGTTCTGGGCTTTTGCCTACAACGTGGCCGGCATCCCGCTGGCTGCCCTGGGCTACTTGAACCCGGTCTTGGCCGGGGCCGCCATGGCGCTGTCGAGCGTGAGCGTTTTGGCCAACGCGCTTTTGCTCAAACGCTGGCGGCTTAAGCGTTCTTGACCTGCATCAACTCCGGCGGCCGTGAAGCCGGCCATTCTGCCGTTTTATCTTGCGCACATGCAGACCGAAGAGCTCGAGCTGTTGCCGTTGGCTGAACGCTTGCTTTGCCGTGCTCGGTTAAATCCCTCTTTACAGTTGAGGCTTGTGGTTTGTACGATTGATATTTTGCTAAGAATCGTCTAATGTGCAGGCTTAACACACTGGAGGCACCGGTTTCATGAAACTCAAAGTCAACGGAAAAGCGCACGAACTCGACATCGAGCCCGACATGCCCCTGCTGTGGGCCTTACGTGATGAACTCGACATCAAAGGGCCGAAATTCGGCTGTGGCGTAGCCCAGTGCGGCGCCTGCACGGTGTTGCTCAACGGTGAGCCGGTGCGCTCTTGCTCTTACCCGGTGTCGGCCGCGGCCGGCCAGCAGGTCATCACCATCGAAGGCCTGGCAGCCAAGGGCAAGCTGCACCCGGTGCAACAGGCCTGGGTAGAACACCAGGTGCCGCAATGCGGTTACTGCCAGGGCGGCCAGATGCTGGCGGCCGTGGCGCTGCTGAAGAAAAAACCCAAGCCCAGCGACCAGGACATTGACGCAGCCATGACCAATATATGCCGCTGCGGCACTTATGCTCGCATTCGCAAGGCGATTCACGCAGTCGCTGCCAAGGGGGTTCGCGCATGAAAACACAGACATCCGCTTCAGGCCTGGACCGCCGCCACTTCCTGCAGGTCTCGGCCACGGCCGCTGCCGGCCTGAGCCTGGCCTTTTACCTTCCTGAAAAAGCCGAAGCTGCCGACGCGCCGCGTCTGAATGCGTGGATCGAGATCCAGTCCGACGAGACCATCGTCATCCGCTATGCCCGCACCGAGATGGGCCAGGGCAGCCGCACCTCGGCACCCATGATGGTGGCCGAGGAGCTGGACGCTGACTGGAAAAAAGTTCGCGTCGAGTACGCCACGGCCCATGACAACCTGCGCCAAAAGCGGGTGTACGGCGACATGGCCACCGTCGGCAGTCGCACCATTCGCAATTCGCAGGCGTACTTGCGCCAGGCCGGCGGCACCGCGCGCCACATGTTGGTGGCCGCCGCCGCGCAAAGTTGGGGCGTGCCAGCGGCTGAGTGCAGCACGGCGCTGGGCCGGGTGCAGCATCTGGCCAGCAAGCGTTCTATGACCTACGGCAAGTTGGCCGCGGCCGCCGCCAAGATGGAGGCGCCCAAAGAGGTCAAGCTCAAAGACCCCAAGGACTGGAAGATCATCGGCAAGTCGATGCCCCGCGTTGACATTCCGGCCATCGTCACTGGGGAGATTCGTTACGGTATTGACGCCCAGATGCCGGGCATGCTTCATGCCGCCGTAGCGGCTTGCCCGGTTTTTAACGGCCGCGTCAAAAGCATGGATGCCTCCAAAGTGCAAAACCGCCGTGGCATTGTGCAGGTGCTCAACCTGGGTGAGTTTGTGGCGGTGGTGGCCGACAACTGGTGGCGCGCCAAAGAGGCCCTGCGCGAAGTGGCCATTGACTGGGACACCGGCGAACACGGCACACTCAACAGTGCGGCCATCATGGCGAATTTCCAGGCCGGTATGGCGCAGAGTGAACTGGCTGTGGCTCGCAACGACGGCAACACAGTGCAAGCGCTGGCTGGCGCAAGCAAGGTTTACGAGGCCGAGTACTTCACTCCTTATCTGGCGCACGCCACCATGGAGCCCATGGTTTGCACGGCCTGGCTGCAAGGTGACTCGCTGGAGGTCTGGACCTCCACGCAAAACCCCGAGGCCACGTTGGCGGTGGCCGCAGCCACAGCCGGTGTGGCGCAAGACAAGGTCAAGGTTCACCCCATGCAGCTCGGCGGTGGTCTGGGCCGCAAGAGCCCGCAGGACTTCACGCGTCAAGGCGTGATGATCGCCAAGGCCATGGCCGGCAAGCCGGTCAAGATGGTCTGGTCGCGCGAAGAAGATACACAGCATGACCTGTACCGCCCGGCCAGCCTGGTGCGCTTCAAGGCGGCCATGGACGCCAGCGGCAAGGTTGAGGCTCTGCACATCCGCGTCAGCGCACCGTCGATTTTGGCCACGTTGCTCAAGCTGCCGCTTCCCAAGGGCGTGGACGGCCAGGCGGTGGCGGCTTTCAGCGACCACCCTTACGACATTCCGAACAGCCTGGTGGACTATGCGCAGCGCAACACCAATGTGCCGGTGGGTTTCTGGCGCACCGTCGGTCACTCCCAAAACCCGTACATGCGCGAGTGTTTTGTCGACGAACTGGCGCACGCCGCCGGCAAAGACCCGCTGGCTTTTCGCCTGAACATGCTGGGCGCCAAGGCCGCGCGGGATCGCGGCATTCTGGAGGCCGTGGCCAAGGCCGCTAACTGGGGCGGCGCGCTGCCGCCGGGCGTGTTCCGAGGCATTGCCGAAACCGAAGGCTACGGCAGCTACACCGCCTGCGTTTGCGAGGTCGCTGTCAATGCCAAGGGTGAAGTGAAGATTCACCGCGTGGTCATGGGCATTGACCCGGGCTATGCCGTCAACCCCGACAACATCGAGGCGCAGATTCAGGGCAGCGTTGTGCACGGCCTGAGCGCGATTTTCTGGGGCGAGATGACGGTCAAGGACGGACGCATCGAGCAGTCCAACTTCCATGACTACCGCCTCATGCGCCTGAATGAAATGCCCAAGGTGGTGGCGGTGATTGCGCCCTCCGGCGGGTTCTGGGGCGGCGTTGGTGAGCCTGCGCAGGCGCCGCTGGCACCGGCGCTGGCGAATGCCATCTTTGCCGCTTCGGGCAAGCGCATCCGCTCTTTGCCTCTGAAGAACCACGGACTGAGCCTGGCGCGCGCATGAGCCTTGTGGTCGGTTGGCGCATGTTGAGCATGCTGTCGCTGGCCAGCGGCTGCGCGCTTCCTGCGCTGGCGCAAGAGCGCATGCCGGCAACCCACTGGGCGGCCACCGCCAGTGTCGAGCGCGGCCGCGTCTTGCTGGCCAACCGGCAGGACAGCGGCTGCATTTTGTGCCACACCGTGCCGGGCATAGCGGCGGGCGGCGACATCGGTCCGCCGCTGGCCGGGTTGGCCGGGCGAGCCGACGCGGCACAGATCCGTCAGCGCATCGCGGATGCGCGCAGCCTGAACCCGGAGACCATCATGCCGCCTTACTTCAGTACCCGAGGCGTTCAGCGCGTGGCCGGTGCTTATGCTGGGCAAACGGTGCTCAGCGGGCAGGGCCTGGAAGACGTTGTGGCTTACTTGCTGGCCAACACGCGCAGCCCCACAGGCGCAGCGCAGCAGCCATGACCCCTGCAGCATCTCTGACCCGCCTGCTCAAACTGGCGCCTGCCCGTCGCCGTTGGCTGCAATCGATGGCGCAAGGCGTGCTGGCCTTGGCCGTGTTGCGCGCCTGGCCAGCCCGGGCGCAAGGCATGGTGTCTGGCCAGCTTCTCAGCCTGCCGCAGATGCTGGAGCCCTTGCTGCAAGGCCGCGTGGCGCAGCCGAAAGGTCTGCGGCTGGAACTGCCGGTGCTTGTTGATAACGGCTCGCTGGTGCCGGTCAGGGTGCAGGTAGACAGCCCCATGACCGAGCAGGACCATATCACGCACATTTATCTTTTGTCTCAGCGCAACCCGGTGACGCAGATGGCGGTGTTTCATCTGGGCCCCTGGTCGGGCCGGGCCGAAGTGAGTGCGCGCCTGCGGCTGGCGGGTTCGCAGCTGGTGGTGGCGCTGGCGCGGCGCTCTGACGGCAGCTTTTGCTACCAAAGCGCAGACGCTTTGGTGACCGAGTCGGCCTGTGTGGACGGGTCCTGAGATGGGCAACGCTCGCTTGTTGCTTCCTGAGAGCATGGCCCCCGGCGATGTAGTCAAAGCGCGGCTGCTGGTAGAGCACCCCATGCACACCGGCTACTTGCAGGATTTGCAGGGGCGGCTGGTTGCGCGAAATGTGATTTTGCTTCTGACCTGCGACTACGGCGGGCGCGAGGTGTTCCGGGTCGAACCTTCGTCGGGCATTGCCGGTAACCCGCTGTTTGAGTTTTTCTTTCGTGTTCAAAACCCGGGCGAGTTGCGGGTGCGCTGGGTCGACGACCGTGGCTTGGCCGGTGAGTTGCGTCACCCGGTGACGGTGCAGGTGCCTGCCGGCCCGTCTGCCGGCGCATGATGCACAAGTGGCTGCGCTGGTGTGGGGTGATGATGTGTTGGATGTGCTTTGCCGTGCCCGCCATCGCGCAGACGCGGCAACTGCCGCAGGCGCAGCTCAAGTCGGGCCTGGCCTTTGCTGGCGCTGATGTGCGCGCCTTGCAGGCCGACGAGTTTGGCAATCCTGCGCAGCTGTGGCTGGCGCGCGGCGCGCAGCGCTGGCGAGAGCCGCAGGGCGCAGCTGGTCAGAGCTGCCAAAGCTGTCATGGTGACGCTCAGCAAAGTATGCGTGGTGCGGCCACACGCTATCCGTCGGTTGACGTCAAAACAGGCCAGCTCCTGAACCTTGAAGACCGCATCCTTCAGTGCCGCAGCCAACAGCAAAAGGGGCCGGAGCTGCTTAGAGAGTCCGACGACTTGCTGGCGCTTTCGTTGCACGTGAGCCGGGCCTCGCACAGCATGCCTTTGCGCGTTGACATCTCAGGTCCGGCGCAGCCGCACTGGCAGCAAGGCCAGCGCCAGTTCTTTGAGCGCCAGGGCCAGCTTAATTTGTCGTGCGCCCAATGCCATGACCAGAACCATGGACGGCGCCTGTACACCGATGCGTTGAGTCAGGGCCAACCTAACGGCTACCCCGTGTACCGTCTGGAGTGGCAGGGCGTGGGTTCGCTAGAGCGGCGCTTGCGCAGCTGCTTTGTCGGCGTGCGTGCGGAGCCACTGGCTTGGGGAGCGCTCGAGTCGCGCCAGCTCAGTCTTTACCTGATGTGGCGCGGCGAAGGTCTGCCGCTGGAGGTGCCGGCGGTGCGCAAGTAGCGCAGTGCCTGCACCAGTGGCCGCTTCAGATCACAGGCGCTCGAAAATCGCGGCAATACCCTGGCCGCCGCCAATGCACATGGTCACCAGTGCGTAGCGCCCTTGAATGCGCTCCAGCTCGTACAAGGCTTTGACGGTGATCAGCGCACCGGTCGCGCCTATCGGATGCCCCAGCGAAATGCCTGAGCCGTTGGGGTTGACCTTCGCCGGGTCCAGACCGAGATCGCGCGTGACGGCGCAGGCCTGCGCGGCAAAGGCTTCGTTGGCTTCGATCACGTCCAGGTCTTTGACCGTGAGGCCGGCTTTTTTCAGCGCCAGTTGTGTTGCTGGCACCGGGCCGATGCCCATGTACTTGGGGTCCACGCCGGCGTGCGCGTAGGCCACCAAACGGGCCAGCGGCTTGATGCCGCGGGCTTTGGCGGTGCCGGCTTCCATCAGCACCACAGCTGCCGCCGCGTCATTGATGCCAGAGGCATTGCCGGCAGTCACTGTGCCGTTTTCTTTGATGAAGACGGCCTTGAGTTTGGCCATGTCTTCCAGTGTGCAATTGGGGCGGTAGTGCTCGTCGGTGTCGTAGGCGACTTCGCCCTTGCGGCTTTTGAGCATGACCGGCACGATCTGCGATTTGAAGCGCCCGCCTTCGATGGCGCGTTGCGCGCGGTTGTGGCTTTCAACGGCCAACGCGTCCTGGTCGGCCCGCGTGATGCCCCACTTGGCGGCAATGTTCTCTGCTGTCACGCCCATGTGGATGGTGTGAAACGGGTCGTGCAGTGCGCCCACCATCATGTCGACCATTTTGCTGTCGCCCATGCGCGCGCCAAAGCGTGTGGCCAGGCTGGCGTAGGGCGCGCGGCTCATGTTTTCAGCGCCGCCACCAATGGCCACGTCGGCATCGCCCAACAAGATGCTCTGGCTGGCTGAGATGATGGCCTGCAGGCCCGAGCCGCACAGGCGGTTGACGTTGAAGGCCGGCGTGCCTTCGGCGCAGCCGCCGTTGATGGCCGCAACGCGGGACAGGTACATGTCGCGTGCTTCGGTGTTGACCACGTGCCCAAAGACCACATGGCCGACGTCTTTGCCATCAACGCCGGCGCGCGCCAGCGACTCGCGCACGACCAGCGTGGCCAGCTCGATAGGCGGCGTGTCTTTGAGGCTCGCGCCAAAGGTTCCGATGGCGGTGCGCACACCGCTGACAACAACAACTTCACGGCTCATAGCAAGGTCTCCTTAGATTTGAAAATATACATGACCGACTATGCCGGCATTTGTCTACAGCCGGCTGACAGCCGCACGCAAAAGAGGCGTGGCCCGCCCCCCGGTTGGCCGCCCAGCTTGCAAAGGCCCGCGGACAGAGTCCGGGCGCTATTAAATAAGAAGCGCCAAGCCTATTGTTTTCAAGGAGTTTGGGGCTTTTGTCCTGGCTCGCACAGCCCGGAGCTCGCCTGTGCCACCCAGGGGCGCCCCTGGTTTTGCGCTGCTCGGTAAAATGCAGCCATTACAGTGCCCAGCATCGTTTGCTTGAGGCCTGCCCTGCCAACCACGAGAAGTCTGCCCATGTTTTACCCTCAGGAATTTGACGTGATCGTCGTCGGCGGCGGCCATGCCGGCACCGAGGCCGCGCTGGCTGCGGCCCGCATGGGTTGCAAGACCCTGCTCCTGAGCCACAACATCGAGACGCTGGGTCAGATGAGTTGCAACCCGTCGATAGGCGGGATTGGCAAGGGCCACCTGGTCAAGGAGGTCGATGCCCTGGGCGGCGCCATGGCGCTGGCCACCGACGAGGGCGGTATCCAGTTCCGTATCCTCAACTCAAGCAAGGGCCCGGCCGTGCGTGCGACGAGGGCGCAGGCAGACCGCATTTTGTACAAGGCGGCTATTCGCCGCATGCTCGAAAACCAGCCCAATTTGTGGTTGTTCCAGCAAGCGGTTGATGACCTGATCGTCGAGGGCGACAGGGTGGTTGGCGCCGTCACGCAGGTCGGCATCAAGTTCAGAAGCCGAACCGTGGTGCTCACGGCCGGCACTTTTCTGGACGGCAAGATCCATGTGGGCCTGAACAACTACGCCGCCGGGCGCGCGGGCGACCCTCCGGCAGTGTCGCTGAGTGCGCGTTTGAAAGAACTCAAGCTGCCCCAGGGCCGGCTGAAAACCGGGACGCCGCCCCGGCTGGACGGGCGCAGCATCGACTTTTCCAAGTGCGCGGTGCAGCCGGGTGACGGCATGCCGGGCGGCGAGGGCGATAGCGTTCCGGTGTTCAGCTTCATGGGCGCGGGCATTGCCCACCCGCAGCAAGTGCCTTGTTGGATCACCCACACCAATGAGCGCACGCACGACATCATCCGCTCAGGCTTTGACCGCAGCCCCATGTTCACCGGCAAGATCGATGGCGTCGGCCCGCGGTACTGCCCAAGCGTCGAAGACAAGATCAACCGCTTCGCCGACAAGACCAGCCACCAGATCTTTCTCGAGCCCGAAGGCTTGACCACCCACGAGATCTATCCCAACGGCATCTCGACCAGCCTGCCCTTTGACATCCAGCACGCCTTGGTACGCTCTATGGCCGGCATGGAAAACGCCCACATCCTGCGGCCCGGTTACGCCATTGAGTACGACTACTTTGACCCGCGATCGCTCAAAAGCAGCTTTGAAACCCGGGCTATTGGCGGCCTATTTTTTGCCGGGCAGATTAACGGCACCACCGGCTATGAAGAGGCGGCGGCGCAAGGCCTGTTTGCCGGCATCAATGCGGCGCTTCAATGCCGCGGACAGGAGGCCTGGCTGCCGCGCCGCGACCAGGCCTATTTGGGCGTGCTGGTTGACGACCTGATCACCAAGGGCGTGACTGAGCCCTACCGTATGTTCACCAGCCGTGCCGAGTACCGGCTGATGCTGCGCGAAGACAACGCCGACGCCCGCCTGACCGAAAAAGGCCG
>CAMBWM010000086.1 GCA_945871335.1 Polaromonas sp. YR568
AGCAGTTCATCAAGGCGGTGCACGACTACATCGTCTGGTACAACGAAAAGAGAATCAAGATCTCGCTGGGTTCCCTGAGCCCCATCGAGTACCGCGAAAGTCTGGGATTAATCAACTGAAATCAGTCCAAGAATTACACCGCATCCCCATATAGTGATTTTTTAAGAGCATTCACCAAGAGGTTCACATGGCCACAGATGCAGAACTAGCAGCGGCAGCTGCAGCAGCGGTAGCAGCAGCAGCTGCTGCAGCTGCACCACCAGCACCAGGGGCACCAGCGTCAGCACAAGGAGGCTTCCCGCCACCGCCACCAAACCCTGGCAATAACCAATATATCCCGCCACCGCCACCAAACCAATTAAACCAATATTTTCCGCCCGGGGTCCCCAACCCTGGCAATAACCAATTTAACCAAAATTTTCCGCAGCCTGCGCCGGTAGTACCCGTTTACCCCACCCGTTTCAATACACCTGCAGAGGCCATTGCTTTCGCGCAAGCCAACGGGCAAGGGCAGTTGACGGTGGGTGCAGATGGCTCGACCACCAACCGCTTTGGCGAAAAGATGGTCTATGACTCATCGGGCAACTTGGCACCCGCACCTAGGACTACGCCGCTTGTCGTTAACCCGATGCCTAACCCAGCACCGGGATCACCCGTTAACCCCGGCAGTTTCAATGACCCCGCTCAGGCCGTTGCTTACGCGATAGCCAATGGGCAAGGGCCGATGACACCCGCACAGGCCGTTGCTTACGCTATGGCCAACGGGCAAGGGGGGTTGAGGGTGGGTGCCGATGGAGTTTTCATCAACAGCGATGGCCAAAGGATGGTCTTTGACGCATCGGGCAACTCGGCACCAGGAACTACTTTTAACCCGTTGCCGGTGCCGAATCCGGCACCGGTAATGCCCGTTTACAACAGCCGTTTCAATACACCCGCAGAGGCAGTTGCTTACGCGCAAGCCAACGGGCAAGGGCAGTTGTCGGTGGGTGCCGATGGAATGATCACCAATCGCAATGGCGAAAGGATGGTCTATGACTCATCGGGCAATTTGGCACCCGCACCTGTGTTTAACCCGATGCCGATCCCGGCACCGGTAATGCCCGTTTACCCCAGCCGTTTCAATACACCCGCAGAGGCCATTGCTTATGGGCAAGCCAACGGGCAAGGGCCGTTGAAGATGGGTACCGATGGAACAATCACCAACAGCAATGGCCAAAAGATGGTCTTTGACTCAGATGGCAACTTGGCACCCGGACCTGTGGCACCTTTTTATGTGCCGCCTGCCTTTAACCCGATGCCTATGCCAGCACCGGCAATACCCGTTTACCCCAGTCGTTTTAAGACACCTGAAGAGGCCATTGCTTACGCTCAAGCCAACGGGCAAGGGCAGTTGAAGGTGACTGCCGATGGCACCACCATCAACCGCTTTGGCGAAAAGATGGTCTATGACTCATCGGGCAACTTGGCACCCGCACCTATGTTTAACCCGATGCCGACCCCGGCACCGGTAATGCCCGTTTACAACAGCCGTTTCAATACACCCGCAGAGGCCATTGCTTACGCGCAAGCCAACGGGCAAGGGCAGTTGACGATGGGTACCGATGGAATGATCACCAATCGCATGGGCGAAAAGATGGTCTTTGACTCATCGGGCAACTTGGCGCCCGCACCTAAGTATGTGCCGCCTGTGTTTAACCCGATGCCGGTATTACCCGTTTACGCCAGTCGTTTCAAGACACCCGAAGAGGCCGTTGCTTACGCGCAAGCCAACGGGCAAGGGCAGTTGACGTTGGCACCCGATGGCTCAACCACCAACCGCTTTGGCCAGAGGATGATATTTGACTCAGACGGCAACTTGGCACCCGGACCTATGTTTGCCCCGTTGCCGGTATTACCCGTTTTCACCAACCGTTTCAATACACCCGCAGATGCCATTGCTCATGCGCAAGCCAACGGGCAAGGGCAGTTAAAGATGGGTGCTGATGGAATGATCACCAATCGCATGGGCGAAAAGATGGTCTTTGACTCATTTGGCAACTTGGCGCCGCAGCCCATGTCAAATTTATTCAATGGCGGACCAACTTCTTCGATTTCTGGGCTGGCTCCCACTGAATTGAAAAATCTGTACAGCCAAGTCGGCGATGCGATGTACGCGCCAGGGTTTAACTATGCTGCCCACATTGCAGCCAATACCGCAGGCGGTGTATTTAAAGCGCCGGTGTATATGGTGGCTGACACTTCTAAATTAATACCAATGCCTGTGGCTGGAAGTGCCGCCTACCAATCTCTTTTGGCTGCAACGGGTGGCGCATCGGCAAACCCTGATTTTAATTATGCTGCACATATTGCAGCAACAACCACTCAGTATCGACCTGATTTGAGTCAAGACGATGTAATCCGGCTAATAAGAGAAACCGGCAGAACAGATGTGATGAATATTGATTTGGCTGCCCATAGGCAATCTACCGGCAGTATGGTCGGCATGGGAAATTATTATGTGAATCCAGTGGCTGCAAAAGTTGGAGCCGCCTTCATCGAAAATTCTGTTTCATTAAAGTTGCCGCCTGTTGGGTCACCGGCATACAAGGCCTTGTCCGTAAGCACTGGTGGAGCTTCGGAGAGAGGGTCCTTTAATTATGCCGCGCATGTCGCAGCAACTACAAGCCAATCAGTGCTCAAGACACTTAGCTACTCTGAAGTGATGACCCTGATCGCTACGACAGGCAAGTCAGACTTCAGCAACTTTGATGTTATTAGCTACCAAGCCGAAAAAGCTTCGGCTGATTTGATGATCAGTCGGGTAGTCGCTGACCCGGTTAAAACCAATATTGTTTTGCCAGCGGTTGCCAGCGCAGAATATCAAAACGTTCTGAAAGAAACAGGGCTAACTGATTTGTCAGCTGTTGATTACGCTGCATATTTAAGTGCGAAGCATGTTAGCAACTTGGCAGTAGCTACACTGCAAGGTTCTGATACTGATGACGTTATTATTGCCAACCCTACTGACAAAAAGACTATTTTTGTGTTGGGTCAGGGTAACGATGTGGTAACAGCAACGGACAGTCCGGATATTATTATTGGCGGAGCCGGTAACGACATACTCGACGGGGGTAAGGGCTTAGACAAGGCGATTTTTAATGGCGACTCTAAGTCATATAAATTAACGCTCAACCAAGACGGCACGGTTGTTGTTGCGGATACAAATACAACAAGAGATGGTGTTGACCAACTCAAAGGGGTAGAGCGTATTAGCTTTACAGATACATCCTTGGCATTTGATATTAATGGAAATGCAGGGGCAAGTTATCGTTTGTACAAAGCGGCTTTTGGTCGACAACCCGACTCTGGTGGTTTGGGATACTGGATGCATAATTTAGACAAAGGCGCAGACTTGGCTAAAGACGTCGCCAGCGGGTTCATCAACAGCAAAGAGTTTCAGTCTTTGTATGGCGAGAACACAAGCAACGCCACATTTATTGCAAACCTTTATCAAAATGTTCTCAAGCGTACCCCTGACGCTGATGGCTATGCATACTGGGACAAGACTTTACTTTCAGGTGCGAACCGCGCAAACATCCTGACTAACTTCTCGGATTCCAACGAGAACATTGAGCAAGTATCTTCACTTGTAGCCAACGGTATTGCCTATACAGAATACGTTGGTTGAAAGCCCAGGTATTTAGTGCAACTGTGAGTGGTTCTGACAGTCCAGGCTGATTGAAAACCGGGGCAAGATCACTCCACCGTCACACTCTTGGCCAGGTTACGGGGCTTGTCCACATCGGTTCCGCGTGCGCAGGCCGTGTGATAAGCCAGCAATTGCAGCGGCACCACATGCAGCATGGGGCTGAGCGGGCCGTAGTGTTCGGGCATACGGATGACGTGGATGCCTTCGCCGTTTTCTATTTTGGTGTCGGCGTCGGCCAGCACGTAGAGCACGCCGCCCCGGGCGCGCACCTCTTGCAGGTTGCTTTTGAGCTTTTCGAGCAGGCTGTCGTTGGGCGCCACGGTGACCACCGGCATGGCGCTGGTGACCAAGGCGAGCGGGCCGTGTTTGAGTTCGCCGGCGGGGTAGGCCTCGGCGTGTATGTAGCTGATTTCTTTGAGCTTGAGCGCGCCTTCCATGGCGATCGGGTAGTGCAGACCACGCCCTAAAAAGAGCGCGTTTTCCATCTTCGCAAAGTCTTCTGACCAGCTGATGATTTGCGGCTCCAGCGCCAGCACGGCTTGCAGCGCGGCGGGCAGGTGGCGCATGGCTTTGAGGTGCGCCGCTTCCGCTTCATCGCTAAGCCGGCCCTTGCTTTGCGCCAGTGCCAGCGTCAACAAAAACAAGCCGGCCAGTTGCGCGGTGAAGGCCTTGGTTGAGGCCACGCCGATCTCTACGCCGGCGCGCGTGATGTAAGCCAGCTTGCACTCGCGCACCATGGCCGAGGTGGCCACATTGCAAATGGTCAGGGTTTGCGTCATGCCCAGGCTTTGCGCGTGGCGCAGCGCAGCCAGGGTGTCGGCGGTTTCGCCGCTTTGCGTGATGGTGACCACCAGTGTGCGCGGGTTGGGCACGCTGGTGCGGTAGCGGTATTCACTGGCCACTTCGACCTGCGTGGGAATGCCGGCAATGTCTTCCAGCCAGTACTTGGCGGTGCAGCCGCTGTAGTAACTGGTGCCGCAGGCCAGGATCAGCACCGAGTCAATGTCTTTGAAGGTGCGGAAGGCGCCGTCGCCAAACAGCTCGGGCACGATGGCGTTGACGCCTTCAAGCGTGTCGGCAATGGCGCGCGGTTGTTCAAAAATTTCTTTTTGCATGTAGTGGCGGTAAGGCCCGAGTTCGGCCGCGCCGCTGTGCGCCTGCACGGTCTTGACTTCGCACGTCACCGCCTTGTGCTGGCGGTCTATAACCCAGTATTTGCCCAGTTGCATGTCCACCAGGTCACCCTCTTCCAGGTACACAATCTGGTCGGTCACGCCGGCTAACGCCATGGCGTCGCTGGCCAGAAAGTTTTCGCTGTGGTCTTTGCCCACGCCCAGAATCAGCGGCGAGCCGGCACGTGCGCCGACCACGCGCTGCGGTTCGTCTTTGCAAAAAGCGGCAATGGCGTACGCGCCGTGCAGCTGCGCGACGGCGGCTTTGAGTGCTTCAAACAAGTCACCGTCGTACAGGCTGTCCATCAGGTGCACGATGACTTCGGTGTCGGTCTGGCTTTGAAACACGTAGCCCTTGGCTTGCAGGGCGGCGCGCAGCTCGTCGTGGTTTTCGATGATGCCGTTGTGCACCAACGCCACCCGGCCCGGACGGGTATCGGCGTCGGCGCCCGTACCGTGGCTGAAATGCGGGTGCGCGTTGTGCACCGCCGGCGCGCCGTGCGTGGCCCAGCGCGTGTGCGCAATGCCGGTTCCGCCTTCAATGTGCTCAGCGCTGACTTGCGCCTGCAACTCGGCCACGCGCGAGGTGCTTCGCGCGCGCTGCAGGCCGCCTGCATACACCGCTACGCCGCAGGAGTCATAACCGCGGTATTCGAGCCGCTGCAGGCCCTGCACGAGGACGGAAACGATATTGCGGTTAGAAACCGCGGCGACGATGCCACACATAAGCCAGCTCCTGGGTTCAGATCAAATCAGATCAAGAAGCTGATGGTACGTTTGTATATATTTTTAATATGATCAAAATATTGTAATTAAAGGAATAAAATTCCACTAAACTTGATAAATTGAATTAAATTTCATAAATTTTATTTATATGGAACAAATAGCGCTTGATGCTACCGACCTTCGCTTGCTCGATGAATTGCAGCAAGACGCCTCGCTGAGCAACCAGGCACTGGCCGAGCGTTGCCATGTGTCGCCGCCAACTTGCTTGCGACGCGTCAAACGCCTGCGTGATGCGGGCCTGATCGAGCAGCAGATCGCGCTGCTTAGCACCGACAAATTGGCCGCCAGCCTGGGCCGCGGCCTCACGGCCCTGACCGAGATCACGCTGGACCGGCAAGGCAACCAAGAAGCGCTGGCATTCGAAGCGCGCGTGGTGGAAGACGCCGCCGTGCAGCAGTGCTACCGCGTCTCGCCCGGGCCTGACTTTGTGCTGGTGGTGCATGTGGCCGACATGCCGGCCTACCTGGCGTTGGCGCAGCGGCTTTTCACCAGTGATGCGAATGTGCGCAACGTGAAGTCGTTTTTCAGCATTCACCGCGCCAAGTTCGCGCCGCGGGTGTTGCTGGGGGCTCTTAATTAACCTTGGGCTTTTAAATTTTGACTTTTAACTTTGGACATTGAATGCCGCAAACCAGTTTGAAAATTGTCTTCCACGGCCAGAACGCCAGCAACTTCCGCCAGGGTTTTGCCGCGCTGGTGGGGCCCGGTCACCACATCGTTGACCTGAGTGACTCTCTGGCGCTGCCGGGCGAGCGTGAGCACTATGAAACGGCGGACGTGATCGTCGGCATCAAGCTGGACGCGGCCATGCCGCAGCCCAAGGCGGTGCGGCTGTACCACGCGCCGGGAGCAGGTACGGACGCGATTGACGCTGCTTTGCTGCCGGCGCACAGCGCGTTGTGCAACTGCTTCGGGCATGAGGGCGCGATTGCCGAATACGTGATGACGGCGCTCTTGATGCGCCATGTGCCGCTGCAAGCGGCTGACGCTGACTTGCGCCAGCAGCGCTGGACTTACTGGGCCGGCCGGCCGACGGCGCTGCGCACCGAGCTGGGCGCGCAGACCCTGGGCTTGCTGGGTTTTGGCCATATTTCCAAAGCGCTGGCGGCGCGGGCCAAGGCTTTTGGCATGCGCGTGCACGTGGCCAACCGCAGCGCGGTCAACAGCCCTTTGGTGGACCAAGCCTTCAGCCTCAATGAGTTGAATGCCTTCATGGGTTCGGCCGACGCGGTGGTGGTGAGCCTGCCGCTGACCGGCAGCACGCAGGGCCTGGTGAATGCCGCCGCGCTGGCGGCCATGAAGCCTGATGCGCTGCTTGTGAATGTGGGCCGCGGCCCGGTGATTGATGAGCAGGCTTTGTACGAAGCACTGTCAAAGCGGCAGATCGGCGGCGCGATCATTGACACCTGGTACCAGTACCCGAACGCAGACAAGCCCGAATGCGCGCCCTCACGCTTTGACTTTGCGGCACTGGACAACGTGGTGATGACACCGCACATGTCGGGCTGGACCTCGGGCACCGTTCGCCGGCGCCAGCAAACCATTGCGGACAACATTGCCCGCCTACTGGCCGGCCAGCCGCTGGACAACGTGCTCAAGGCCGCCGGCGTCTAAAAACTTTGCGGGCTTGAGTGCTGCGCTAAGTGCTGCCGCGCTGCACCAGCTCAAAGCCCAGGTCGACAAAAGCCGGCGTCTGCATTTCACCGCGCATCAGTGCCAGCAGCATGTTGGCGCCGGCCTCCCCGATTTGCGCGCGCGGCGTGCGCACCGAGGTCAGCGGCGGCAGCATCTGATCGCTGCCGGTGAGGTCATTGAAGCCGGCAATAGCGACGCGCGCCGGTACGTCGATTTTCAAACGCAGAGCGGCCAGCAAAGCGCCCTGCGCCAGGTCGTCGTTGCAAAAAAAGATGGCGTCCACCGCCGGGGTCTGGCCCATGATCTGCTCAAACATCACGCCGCCCAAGGCCAGCGAAGACGAGGCGGGGTTGAGCCACTCGAGCGTGGGCTCGTAGCAGCCGGCTTCTTGCAGCGCGCTGCGCCAGCCATACAGGCGCTGCATGACGCGCGGGTCCAACTGCGCACCGGCAAAGGCGATGCGCCGGCGACCCGTGGCCAGCAGGTGGCGGGTCAGCGCGGCGCCGGCTTCGTTTTGGCGAAACCCCACACAATAGGGCGGGTTGGCCTGGCCGGCCTCGGGTAAGTCCATCAAATGCACGCAAGGCACCTGGCTGCGGGCGATCAGGGCCTGGGTGGCGGCGTTGTGGTTCAAGCCGGTGATCAGCAAGCCGGCGGGCCTGTGCAGCAATTGCTCGCGCAGCAGTTGCTCTTCCTGGGCTTCGTCGTAATGCGTGACGCCCACCAGGGCCTGAAAACCACCGGCGCGCAGGGTTTGCTGGGCAGCGTCAAGCAAATCCACAAACAAGTTGTTGGAAAGCTTAGGGATCAGCATGGCCACGTGGTTGCTGCGCTGTGAGGCCAGGGCCCGGGCGGCCGGGTCGGGCACATAACCCAGCTTGGCAGAAGCGGCCAGCACACGCTCGACCAGCGCCGGATCGACCGCTCTTTCACCGCGCAAAGCGCGCGACACTGTGATCGGGCTGACGCCCGCGGCATGGGCCACGTCATTGAGCGTGACGCGGCCGGTGGCGCGATGGTGTTTGGCTTGCGTTGGCATGTCTCACAAGGGTAAATACGGGGCGGGAACTGCGGCCCGCCAAGTTAGGCTAGCGCTGTCCAGAATCTCATCAGTCTAGTCTTGGTAGTTTGGCTGCCTATTGATGATTTCCCTGTGCTGTAAAAATAAATTGCTTTTTTGATGCCGCTTGATTTTTTCAAGTCACTCAGGACAGCGCTGTCCGAGAGTGAGCGGTCAAGGCCCTTGCCCGGCTTGTGACTGCCGCCCTACAAAGGAACTTTGCCGGTGACCCAACTCGATATTTTGACCATGCCCAAAGTGCACCCGCTGTACCTCGAAGCATTGAAAGCCGTCTACAAAGTCCACGCCTTCCAGCCCGACGACGCACAGGCCATGGCGGCGCTGGCGCCCAAGATCGTGGGTCTGGCCGCCGGCGGTGAATCCGTCGTGCCAGGCAGCCTGATCGCTCAACTGCCGCAGCTCAAGGTGTTGTCGGTGTTTGGCGTGGGCTATGACGGCATTGACGTGCCGGCCGCTATCCGTCAGGGTGTGTCGGTGACGCACACCCCCGGCGTGCTGACCGATGACGTGGCCGACCTGGCAATGGCTTTGGTGTTGTCGGTGGCGCGCCAGTTGCCGCAGGCCGACCAGCATGTGCGCCAGGGCCTCTGGCCGCAAGGCGCGATGCCGTTGGGCCGCAAGGTCTCGGGTGCGCGCATGGGTATCGTCGGCTTGGGCCGTATCGGCCAGGCGATTGCGCGGCGCGCTGCCGCCTT
>CAMBWM010000087.1 GCA_945871335.1 Polaromonas sp. YR568
TGGCTTTGTACTAAAGTGAAGACTTATTTTTTGCATCACATCAGGAAACAAGATGATCAAGGTTTACTCATGGGCCACGCCCAATGGCCACAAGGTCCACATCATGCTGGAGGAGTGCGGCCTGCGTGAAGGCCGCGACTGGCAGGCCATCCCGGTCAACATTGGCAAAGGTGATCAATTCAAGCCCGAGTTTCTGGCCATCAGTCCGAACAACCGCATTCCCGGCATCGTGGACCCGGATGGTCCAGACGGCCAACCCATTTCGCTGTTCGAGTCGGGCGCCATCTTGCTTTATCTGGCCGCCAAAACCGGCAAGTTTTTGCCTAAAACAGACCGGCTCAAATACCAGGCGCTGCAATGGCTGATGTTCCAAATGGGCGGCGTCGGGCCCATGCTCGGGCAAACTCATCACTTTCGCATTTACGCACCCGAAAAAGTCGAGTACGCCATCAACCGTTACACCAACGAAACCAAGCGCCTTTACGGCGTGATGGACAAGCAACTCTCCAGCCATAAATTCATCGCTGGCAATCAGTACACCATCGCCGACATTGCCATCTTCCCTTGGCTGCGCAACTGGGCCAACCAAGGCATCGACTGGACCGACTACCCGCACCTCAAGCGCTGGTTTGACTTGATCGCCGCCCGCCCGGCTGTGCAACGCGGCGTAGAAGTATTGACGGCCTTGCGGCCACCTGTGAACGACGCGCAAGCCAAAGAAATCCTGTTTGGTAAAACCCAGCTGGTGCGCCGCTAAGCGCCCAAAAAACGAACCAGGGTAAAAGCCGGTCTTATCGGGCTATAATTTGAGTCTTGTCGGAGTGTGGCGCAGTCTGGTAGCGCACCTGGTTTGGGACCAGGGGGTCCAAGGTTCGAATCCTTGTACTCCGACCAAAAAACTCAAAAAAAGCCCACTCTTTGTGGGCTTTTTTTCGTCGGCACAAGACTTGGCTGACCTGTATCAACCTCAGACAGGCACAGCCACCAGGTCGTGGCCTTGGGTTCCCACGATGCGGGCCCGGGTGAACTCACCCACCTTGAGCGTTTTGCTGATTTTTTCGGGCGGCAGCAGTTTCACGGTGCCATCAATTTCCGGTGCATCCGCGTAGCTTCGGCCCATCCCGCCCTTGCGACCCAGCGCCGGTGCGGAATCGACCAGTACCTGCATGGTCGCGCCCACGCGCTCAAGTAGCTTCTGGTTGGAGACTTCTTCGGCCACGGCCATGAAGCGGGCGCGGCGCTCTTCGCGCACATCCAGCGGCAACATGCCAGGAATCTCGTTAGCAGCGGCGCCATCAACCGGACTGTAGGCAAAGCAGCCGGCGCGGTCGATCCGAGCTTCTCGAATGAAGTCGAGCAAGTGATCGAACTCGGCCTCGGTCTCCCCCGGAAAGCCGGCAATGAAGGTGCTGCGGATGACGATCTCGGGGCACACATCGCGCCAGCGGGCAATGCGCTCGAGGTTTTTCTCGCCGCTGGCAGGGCGCTTCATGCGTTTGAGCACGTCAGGGTGGCTGTGTTGCAGCGGCACGTCCAGGTAAGGCAGCACCAGGCCAGTTGCCATCAGCGGGATTACCTCGTCCACGCTAGGGTACGGGTACACGTAATGCAGGCGCACCCAGGCGCCGTAGGGCTCGGCCAACTCGCCCAATGTCTTGACCAGTTCGAGCATGCGCGTCTTGACAGGCTTGCCGTCAAAAAAACCGGTACGGTACTTGACGTCCACGCCGTAGGCAGAGGTGTCCTGGCTGATGACGAGCAGTTCCTTGACACCGCCTTCAAACAGGGCGCGCGCTTCGCCCAGCACGTCGCCAATCGGGCGCGACACCAAATCGCCGCGCATCGAAGGAATGATGCAGAAGGTACAGCGGTGGTTGCAGCCTTCACTGATCTTGAGGTAAGCGTAATGACGCGGCGTGAGCTTGATACCGGCAATGCCAAAAGAATTGGGCACCAGGTCAATGAAGGGGTCGTGCGGCTTGGGCAGGTTCAAGTGGACTGCGTCCATCACTTCTTGGGTGGCGTGCGGGCCGGTCACGGCGAGCACGCTGGGGTGCATCTGCTTGACGAGATTGCCACCGCTGTCGCCGGTTTTAGCGCCCAGGCAACCGGTGACGATGACCTTGCCATTGGCTGCCAGCGCTTCGCCGATGGTGTCCAGGCTTTCCCGCACGGCGTTGTCAATAAAGCCGCAGGTGTTGACGATCACCAGGTCGGCACCTTCGAAGGTCTTTGAGGTTTCGTAGCCTTCGGCACTTAGGCGCGTCAGGATCAATTCGGAATCGGTCAGCGCCTTGGGGCAGCCCAGGCTCACGAAGCCGACGCGGGGCGCAGGTTTGGTCGCATTCGAAGTTGGGGGGAAAGTTGCCGTGGTGGCGCTCGTGTTTTCGCTCATTACCCCATTGTCTCAGAGGCAGAATGCAAGCCCTGAAAGGATGGCTAAAAATCGAGCCAAAATAGCTGCATACCCACTCTTGGCCCCACAAAAGGAAAAAACATGATTCTCGAACTTGCAGACATCCGTATTCATCCAGGACAGCAAGCGGCGTTTGACGAGGCCATTGAACGCGGACTGAAAACCGTGATTTCACACGCTAAAGGCTTTGAGGGATTCAAAGTCAACAAGGGCATGGAAAGCCCAGATCGTTACATCCTGCAAATTTTCTGGGCTAGCTTAGAGGACCACACCATCGGCTTTAGGCAATCACCTGCATTTGCCGATTGGCGAGCTATTGTGGGACCTTTCTTCGCCTCACCCCCTGTGGTGGAGCACTTTGAATTGGTCTGTAAGTCGAACTGACACCGATTCAGACCACCCTGCGGTCTTTGCACCGGGGGACAGCAAGGCTACACTGAAAATATGCAACGCTCACCTCTGAAATACTGCCGAGAATGCGGCTGTGCCGTGGCCTACCGCTTGCCCGACGATGGCGACACTCGAGAGCGTGCCATCTGCACCGCCTGCCACACGGTTCACTATGAAAATCCGCTGAATGTAGTGGGTACCGTGCCGGTGTGGGGCGAGTCTGGCGAGCAGGTCTTGCTTTGCAAACGTAATATTGAGCCGCGTCGTGGCATGTGGACGCTGCCAGCCGGGTTCATGGAGTTGGGTGAGACGACGGCCCAGGGTGCTGCGCGCGAGACACAAGAAGAAGCCGGGGCTCAGTTTGAGTTGCAAGCGCTTTTTGCCATCATGAACGTGGCGCGCGTCGGTCAGGTGCATTTTTTTTACCGCGCTCGGTTGCTCAGCACGGAATTTGATCCAGGTCACGAAACCATGGAAGCCAAGTTGTTCACCGAATCTGAGATTCCCTGGGACGAGATTGCTTTTCGCACCGTCAAAGAAACCCTGACATGCTATTTCGCCGACCGCCGCCTCGGCCAGTACGGCACCCACGTGGTGGACATCGCCTGAGCCAGGCTTGATCTGCTCCGCCTAGCGCAGGTCTGCGAGGCATGTAGATGACTTGCCAATCATTTCGCCATTCTTTTTTTAATTCCATTTCCAATTGGTAAGAATCTGTCTGCGTGCTCAAAACCGACTCGTATTTTCGTATCGCACCCGACTTTGTAATCCCAGCAATAAAAGAGTCAGTAGTTTTTATTGTCTAACTCATTGATTTACCAGTGAAAAAGACCTTCAAGAATCGCTCCTTAAAGGCCTTTAAGCTGACTACTGGTCGGTGTGAAAGGATTCGAACCTTCGACCCCTTGCACCCCATGCAAGTGCGCTACCAGGCTGCGCCACACACCGAAGCCTTAAATTATAACGCGCCTCACATGAACAAGCAGTGATCAGGCGGCCAGCAAGTCGCGGATTTCGGTGAGCTCCCGGCGAACATGTTCAAGGCGCTGGCGTGTCATGCTAATGGGCAGAACTTGGGACAAAAGATCCGTATCTGAATCTTCTAAATCGGCATCCTCGGGATGCTCATCAAGCTCAGCGTCCATGTCATCGAGCGACTCCACGCCTTCAAACATGACTTCACCATTGCGACGCTTGTCGCGTTCGGTCTGCACGATTTCCTGCAACTTGTTGCGCGCGCCGCTGATGGTGAAACCCTGGTCATAGAGAAGATCACGGATACGGCGAATCATCAGCACCTCATGGTGCTGGTAGTAGCGGCGATTCCCGCGCCGTTTCATTGGGCGTAGCTGGGTGAACTCTTGCTCCCAATAACGGAGCACATGAGGCTTTACGCCACACAAATCACCAACTTCACCAATGGTGAAATAGCGTTTGGCGGGAATCGAAGGAAGAGCTTTCTCCAAGGAAATCAATGCGCTGTTGAGGAAAGCTACGAATTTACTCTAAGACCCGTCCAACTGCAAACCATTGGAAGGTATTTATTTGAAAATTCTTCCTCTTTGCGCCGGCAAAGCCATTAAACCTTGGCTTGGTCGCCCTGAATTTGCTCTTTGAGTTTGTGGCTTGCATGGAAGGTGACCACCCGACGAGCCTCAATCGGAACAGACTCACCGGTGCGGGGGTTGCGGCCGGGTCGCGGCGCCTTGGTGCGGATTTGGAAATTACCGAAGCCTGAGATCTTCACGTCGTTACCATCCACCAGGCAGTCGGAAATCAGTACAAAAAAGGCGTCCACCATGTCCTTGGACTCGCGCTTATTCAAACCAATATGCTCAAACAGCAGCTCGGCCAGGTTGGCCTTGGTCAGCGCCGGTGTTTCCATGCTTTCAACGGTAAATTCCATCACGACTCCTTGGCCACTGTACGTGGCTTGGTTCAACCTGGCGGGTTCAGGCACGTAAACGGGCGCCAAGATCAATTTGCAAACGGGCCAACACAGCCTGCACCGCAGCGTCAATTTGATCCTCAGTCAGTGTAGCTTCGTCACTGCTGAGTATCAAACGCACAGCCAGACTTTTCTCACCCAGTTGCATGCTTGCTCCGGCTTGCTGGGGTCGGTAAACGTCAAACAAGGTGGCCGAACGCAGCAGCTTGCTGATGCCGGCACTGTTGATGGCGGTCATCAAAGCGCTGTGCGTCACGCTTTCGCTAACGATAATGGCTAAATCGCGCTCAACCGGTTGATGTTTGCTGACGCTGCTGAACTGCGGAACGCGGCGCTTCAAAACGGCATCGAGCTCAAGCTCGAACAAGATTGGCGCTTGCGCCAACTCGTAGCCTTGGCGCCACTGCGGGTGCAGCTCACCCACGAACCCGATCTGCCGGCCGAATACGCTGACGCTGGCGCAGCGACCCGGGTGCATGGCCGGATGCGTGGCAGGCTCGAACAAAGCTTGCAGGGGTGCCAGGAGCGTCTGCACATCGCCCTTGAGGTCAAAGAAATCAACATTGCGGTCTGCGCGGGACCAGCCCAGGTTGTCAAGCGCGCCATAGGCCAAACCGGCCACGCGCATGGGTTGGTCAAATCCGGCGACCGTGGTGTCTGTGCTTTGCGTCTGGGGGCTGCGCAAGAACACGCGGCCGAGCTCAAACACCCGCACGCGGCTGGCCTTGCGGTCCAGGTTGAACTTGAGAACTTGCACCAAAGATCCGAGGAGCGATGAGCGCATCACGCTCATCTGGCTGGCAATCGGGTTAAGCAGCTTGATCGGGTTTGCATTGCCGGCCAGCTCGTGCTCCCAGCGCTCTTCAACGAAGCTGAAGTTGATAGTTTCCTGGTAATCCAGCGCGGCCAAAGCGCGTCGCACGGCAAAAGGGCTGCGTTCGGCTTCAGGACGAATGCGCGCAGAAATGGGTGCCAACGGCGGCGTGGCGGGCAACTGCTCATAGCCCACCATGCGCACGACTTCTTCAATCAGATCTTCTTCGATCTGCAAGTCAAAGCGGTAGCTCGGCGGCAACACGGTCAGCGTGCCGGGACCTTCGGTGACTGGCAAGCCCAGGCGCTTGAGCGCGTCTGCGCATTGGGCCTGGGTCAGCGGCATACCGATCACCTTGACAGCCCGAGCCACGCGCAGTGTGACAGGCACGGCGGGCGGCAGACTGGCCTGGATGTCGTCAATGGGACCGCATTGTGTGGCCGGTGTGCCGCAAATATCGAGGATCAGTTGCGTGATGCGCTCAATGTGCTCCACGGTCTGACCCGGGTCCACGCCGCGCTCAAAGCGGTGGCCAGCATCGGTCGAGAAGTTGTAGCGGCGTGAACGGCCGGCAATCGACTTAGGCCACCAGAAGGCAGCTTCAACATAAATGTTTTGTGTGTCATCAGACACTGCCGTGGCGTCGCCGCCCATGATGCCGGCCAGCGACTCGACCTGAGCATCGTCGGCGATCACGCCTACTTTGCCATCGACAGTGACAGTGTTTCCATTGAGCAGCTTGAGCGACTCGCCAGTCTGCCCCCAGCGCACGTCCAGACCGCCATGAATTTTGTCGAGATCAAAAATATGTGAGGGTCGGCCCAACTCAAACATCACGTAGTTGGAAATGTCCACCAGCGCAGTGACGCTGCGCTGACCACAACGGGCCAGCCGGTCCACCATCCACCGCGGCGTAGTGACGCGGGTGTTGACCTTCCGGACCACACGGCCTGAAAAGCGGCCACACAAATCAGGCGCACTGATCTTGACGGCCAAACGCGTTGCGTCATTGACGGCCACGGCCGGTAAAGCGGGAGCCATCAAAGGCGCACCCGTGAGCGCAGCCAACTCGCGGGCCACGCCATACACGCTGAGGCAATGCGCCAGGTTCGGCGTGAGCTTGAGGGTGAACAAGGTGTCATCCAGCAACAGATGAGTGCGGATGTCCTGGCCCAGCACGGCGTCGGCCCCCAGCTCGAGCAGGCCGCCATGGTCTTCAGAGAGCTTAAGCTCACGGGCCGAGCACAGCATGCCAAAACTATCGACACCGCGCAGCTTGCCGACCTTGATGGCGAAGGGTTTGCCGTCTTCACCGGGTGGCAGTTCGGCACCAACCATAGCGCAAGGCACCTTGATGCCCACACGCGCATTGGGCGCACCGCAAACTATGTTGAGCAAAGCACCCTGCCCTACGTCCACCTGGCACACGCGCAGCTTGTCAGCGTTCGGGTGCTGAACGGCTTCCTTGATTTCACCAACGACGATGCCGGTGAAATGCGGTGCCACAGGCTTGAGCTCTTCAACCTCCAGGCCGGCCATGGTCAAGGTGTCAGCGATTTGCTGGGTGCTCAGGGGCGGGTTGCAGAATTCGCGCAACCAGGATTCTGGGAATTGCATGGGTGACCTTGCTGTGTTCTTGTGGCGGTTGCTTACTGAAACTGCGACAGAAAACGGATGTCGCCATCAAAGAACAAACGCAAATCATTCACGCCGTAACGCAACATGGTCAGGCGGTCGGGGCCCATGCCGAAGGCAAAGCCGATGTATTTCTCAGGGTCCAGGCCCATGTTGCGAACCACGTTCGGATGCACCTGGCCCGAGCCCGCGACTTCCAGCCAACGTCCTGCCAAAGGGCCGGTCTGGAACTGAATATCGATCTCAGCACTGGGCTCTGTGAAGGGGAAAAAGCTGGGGCGAAAACGCAATACCAGGTCGTTAGACTCAAAAAAGGTACGGCAAAAATCGGTGAAAACGACCTTGAGGTCCTTGAAGCTGACGTTCTCGCCAATCCACAGGCCTTCGCACTGGTGAAACATGGGCGAATGGGTGGCATCGCTGTCCACGCGGTAGGTGCGGCCCGGCGCGATCACGCGAATTTCGGGCATCAAGCCGCCGGCATCGATGAGGGCGCGGTGTTTTTTCACATGCTGCACGGCGTAGCGGATCTGCATCGGGCTGGTGTGCGTGCGCAGCAAATTGGGAGCAGCTTCGGTGCCGCCTTCAACGTAAAAGGTGTCGTGCATGGAGCGCGCCGGATGGTCCTCCGGCGTGTTGAGCGCGGTGAAGTTGAACCAGTCCGTCTCAATCTCGGGGCCTTGGGCCACGTCAAAGCCCATAGAACCAAAAATCGCCTCGATACGCTCCAGCGTGAGAGATACAGGATGTAATCCACCCGCGCTACTTTGCCGCCCGGGCAAAGAGACGTCCAGGGATTCAGCTTTGAGTTGCGCTTGCAACTCAGCGTTGGCAAGCGCTTGCCGGCGCTCATTGAGCGCCGTCTCAATAGCCTGCTTGGTCAGGTTGACAGCGGCACCGCGGGATTTTTTTTCTTCCACGCTGAGCGAAGCCAAGCCTTTCATCAAATCGGTAACGCGCCCCGATTTACCAAGAAAAATTGCCTTGGCGTTTTCCAGATCTGCGGGTGTCGCAGCACCGGCAAAACTGCTTTTGGCAGCCAATACCAGCTCATCAAGGGCTTCGGATGGATTCATCATTTTTCAATGGGTACGGGTTGTAGCGAATATCGCATGTCGCCATGAGAAAGGGCCAGAGCTTTTACAAGCCCCGGCCCATGTCTTGATGGTCGCGCCCGGCTATGAAGTCAATAACCGGACACTGTTCAAGATCAAGCCGCGAGCTTGGCCTTGACTTGCTCCACGATCGCGCCGAAAGCAGCGCTGTCATGGATAGCCATGTCAGACAGGACCTTACGGTCAATTTCGATGCCGGCTTTTTTCAGGCCGTTAGCGAACTGGCTGTAAGTCATGCCAAATGAACGGCTTGCAGCATTGATACGGGCGATCCACAACTGGCGGAAAACACGTTTTTTGGTACGACGGTCACGGTAGGCATATTGCCCGGCCTTCATTACCGCTTCTTTAGCGATCCGGAAGACATTACCGCGGCGACCGCGAAAACCTTTAGCAAGGGCGAGAACTTTTTTGTGGCGGGCGCGAGCCGTTACACCACGTTTAACGCGAGGCATGTGATTACTCCTTGTTCGTCGTTAATTAAATACCCATGCCTGGCAGCATCTGTGCCATGTGACCCATATTGGTCTCATGGACACCGACAGCACCGCGCAAATGGCGTTTATTTTTGGTGGTCTTCTTGGTCAGAATGTGACGTTTGAAGGCTTG
>CAMBWM010000088.1 GCA_945871335.1 Polaromonas sp. YR568
GCCTGCCCGGACTGCGGCGTGGCCAAGTCTGACTTTGAAGTCGTTGAACTCTGACAGCGCGGCATGAGCCAGAGCCTGATCATCGTGGGTGCCGGCCTGGCCGGCTGGACCACGGCGCGCGAATTCCGCAAGCTTGACACCACAACGCCGGTGCAACTGGTGACTGCCGACAGCGGCGACTTTTATGCCAAACCCGCGCTGTCCAACGCCTTTGCGCAAGGCCGTTTGCCAGCGCAGCTGGTGAGTACGCCGGCCGCCAAAATGGCCGATACGCTGAACGTCACGCTGCTGGCGCACACCCGCGTGGAAGCCATTGACACCACCGCCCAAACCCTGAGCGTGCGCAGTGCCGCCGGCCTGCAAACGCTGGCCTACCGCGACCTGGTGCTGGCCACCGGTGCGCAGCCGATCCGGGTGCCGGTGCAGGGCGATGCAGCCGACGCCGTTATGAGCATCAACTCACTGGATGACTTTGCGGCTTTTCACGCCCGCCTGCAAGCTGGCGCAGAGTCGCCAGGCGCGCCGCAGCGGCAGGTGCTGATCATGGGCGCAGGACTGATCGGTTGCGAGTTCGCCAACGATTTGGCGCAAGCGGGCATGAGCGTGCGCGTGGTGGACCCCGGGCCGCGCCCACTGGCCGCCTTGCTGCCGCCCGAGGCCAGCGCTGCACTGCAAGCAGCTCTTGAGGCGCTGGGCGTGCATTTTGACTTTGGCTGCACCGTGCACGAGGTAGGACACGCCGCAGGCCGGCTGCAGGTGACGCTAGCCACTGGCGAGACTGTGCCTGCTGACGCGGTGCTCAGCGCCGTGGGTCTGCGCGCTGATACAGCTCTGGCGCAAGCTGCCGGGCTGCAGGTAGACCGCGCGATCGTCGTCAACACATTTTTGCAAACCAGCGCAACGCATATTTACGCCTTAGGCGACAGCGCCCAGTACGCCAGCGCGCCCTCCCTGTTGTCGGCGCACGGCTCAACGCTGCCATATGTCATGCCCATCATGAGCGCTGCGCGGGCGCTGGCTGCCACGCTGGCCGGCACGCCGACCGCCCTGGCCTTTGCGCTGATGCCGGTGTCGGTCAAGACACCCGCCCTGCCGCTGGTGGTGGCCGCCGCGCAGGCCGGGCTGGCCGGCCATTGGGCCGCCGCCGGACAAGGCATCTGGCATTGGCATGACGATGCCGGCCAGCCGCGCGGCTTTGTGCTGGCGGGTGCGCAAACCTCTCAAAGGATGGCGCAAGCCAAACTGTTGTCGCCCTGAACAGGGCCGGTTTTTTTCTGGTGCGCCAGCGGGCCTGAGGCCAATGTTTGCTTACCAAAAAGTCAAAGCCGACGGAACTGTTGCGCATGCATTGGCGGGTCGCGCAAAGCATTGCGCGGCCTACAATCGCGTTCCTTATAAGTAATTGACGCCCGCAAGGGCTGCCCCCGCAGGAGAGCGCTCACATGTCCAGCACACCGGTCGACAAGCAACAGGAAAAGCGCGACGAACTGCGCCGCGCCGCACTTGAGTACCACGAGTTCCCCACCCCCGGCAAAGTAGCCATTGCCGCCACCAAACAGCTGATTAACCAGCATGACTTGGCGCTGGCCTACACGCCTGGCGTGGCAGCTCCCTGCGAAGAAATCGTCAAAGACCCGAACGCCGCTTACAAATACACCAGCCGCGGCAACCTGGTGGCCGTCATCACCAATGGCACGGCTGTGCTTGGTCTGGGCAACATCGGTCCGCTGGCGTCAAAACCAGTGATGGAAGGCAAGGCTGTTCTGTTCAAGAAGTTTGCCGGCGTGGATGTGTTCGACATCGAAATCGACGAGCAAGACCCGGTTAAGCTGGTGGAAGTGATTGCCGCACTGGAGCCGACCTTCGGCGCCATCAATTTAGAAGACATTAAGGCGCCGGACTGCTTTTATGTAGAGCGCGAGCTGCGCAAGCGCATGAAGATACCGGTTTTTCATGATGACCAGCACGGCACGGCCATCACTGTGGCCGCCGCGCTGCTAAATGCACTCAAAGTGGCGGGAAAAGACCTTAAAAAGGTCAAATTGGTGACGTCTGGCGCTGGTGCGGCCGCTTTGGCGTGTTTGAACCTGATGCTCAAACTGGGCTTGCCGCGTCAAAATATCTTTGTAACCGACCTGGCCGGTGTCGTTTACGAAGGCCGTACCGAACTGATGGACGAGGACAAGATCCTGTTTTCCCAAAAAACCACGGCGCGCACACTGGGTGAGATGATTGAGGGCGCCGATATTTTTCTGGGCCTGTCCGCCGGCGGCGTGCTCAAAAAAGACATGGTCAAGAAAATGGCGGCCAAGCCCATCATTTTTGCCTTGGCCAACCCCAACCCTGAAATAACACCCGAAGACGTTAAGTCGGTGCGTGATGACGCCATCATGGCGACAGGTCGCACCGATTACCCCAACCAGGTCAACAACGTCCTGTGCTTCCCTTATATTTTCCGCGGTGCGCTTGACGCGGGTGCCTCGACCATCACGGTGGAGATGGAAATTGCCGCGGTGTACGCCATTGCGGAGCTGGCGCAAGCCGAGCAAAGCGAAGTGGTCGCGGCCGCTTACGCGGGACAGACGCTGGCTTTCGGCCCTGAATACCTGATTCCCAAGCCCTTTGACCCGCGTCTGATGATCAAGATCGCGCCAGCCGTGGCCCAGGCGGCGGCTGAAAGTGGTGTGGCGCTGCGCCCCATCTTGGACATGGACGCTTACCGTCAGAAGCTGCAGAGCTTCGTCTATGCCTCCGGCACCATGATGAAGCCCATTTTTGCCGCTGCCAAACTGGCCAGCCGCAAACGCGTGGCCTACGCCGAAGGCGAGGAAGAGCGCGTGCTGCGCGCCTGCCAGATCGTGGTTGACGAAGGACTCGCCCGCCCGACCCTGATCGGCCGGCCGGCCGTTATCGCACAGCGCATTGAGCAATTCGGTCTGCGCCTCAAAGAAGAGCTTGACTACGACATAGTCAACGTCGAGCAGGATCTGCGCTACCGCGACTTCTGGCAGACCTACCACCGCATGATGGAGCGCCGCGGGGTGACCACGCTAATCGCCAAGATCGAAATGCGCAGGCGCCTGACGCTGATTGGCAGCATGCTTCTTCACAAAGGCGATGTCGATGGCTTGATCTGCGGTACCTGGGGCACCACGTCCATGCACCTCGACTACGTGGACCAGGTCATCGGTAAGCGCGCCGGCGTTCATACCTATGCCTGCATGAACGGCCTGATGCTGCCTGGCCGACAGGTGTTCTTGCTCGACACGCACGTGAACTACGACCCGACGGCCGAGCAACTCGCTGAAATCACCACAATGGCCGCCGAGGAAATGATGCGCTTTGGAATCAAGCCCAAAGTCGCGCTTTTGTCACATTCGAATTTTGGCTCGTCAAATTTACCCAGTGCGCTCAAAATGCGAGAAGCTCTGGCCTTGCTGCGAGATAAGGCGCCTTGGCTGGAAGTTGACGGCGAAATGCACGGAGATGTCGCACTGGACCCAGAAGCGCGCGCCAACGTGATGCCGAACAGCTCACTGGGCGGGGAGGCCAATTTGCTGGTGTTTCCCAATATTGATGCCGCCAATATCGCCTACAACCTGCTGAAAACCGCTGCCGGCGGCAACATTGCCATCGGCCCGGTTTTGCTTGGGGCGGACAAACCGGTCCATATTCTGACCGCCAGTGCCACCGTCAGGCGTGTTGTGAACATGACAGCTTTGACTGTTGCAGACGCAAACTCAGTCCGCTAAAAGCTTTTCACCGAAGCCAGCGCTAACTTTTTAGCGCCTGAGCAGCCCACACTATGCCCAATTATTGGGCAAACTGTTGCTTTTTTTGTGCGTTTGAGTCAAACTACGCATTAAAGATTCAGGGTTAACCCCGTACTTAGTGCGGAATAGCCTGAAATCAGGAGGTGTGATTTTCATGTTGCGCAATCCTTGCGGTGTCTGGGCTAGGACCATGGTGGTGGCAGTGTTGGCACTGTCAGGTGGTTTGATCGGCATGTCGGTGCAGGCCAAAGCCCAAGCGCCAGCGGCGGTTTTGCAAACCGTGACACTGACCGCACTGCCTGCGCAAGGGCGGGACATGATGGCACTGATAGAAAAGGGTGGGCCCTTCAAGTATGACAAGGACGGCACGGTGTTCGGCAACCGGGAAAAATTTCTTCCGGCTCGCCAGCGTGGTTACTACCGCGAATACACCGTTCGAACGCCAGGAGAAAGTAGCCGCGGTGCGCGGCGTATTGTGTGCGGTGGCCAGCAGCCACGTGCTCCAGACGCCTGCTTTTACACCGACGACCACTATGCAAGCTTTCGCCAGATCGTTCAATGAGCGTGATCGTAAGAGCTGGTTTTGACAGTTTGAGTTGATTTTATCGTTAGCATGTTTTTAGAAAGAGAAGCGAAGATGGACACACCACTTCGTACTGTGAGGCCGAACATTGTTCAATCCATACGCGCATTTCGCGTACCGGAATTACAAGGCGCGGCAACCGCACTAGGTCAGCACTTCCTTTATGCCAACCTGAGCAGCGCTCAGAGCAAACAGGATGTGCTGGACATGATCGCGGCCCAGTACACATTTCCAGCGCATTTCGGCAAAAATTTCGATGCGCTTTTCGATTGCATGACCGACCTTGTTCACAAGTCAGGTCAGCAACCGGGCTTCATCGTGGTGCTGGAACAAATTCCGGCCAACGCAAAGTTCGACAAAGAGGCGCGGGAACAACTGCTCGACATCTTCAGGGATGCGGCGGACTATTGGGCGGATCGAAAGATACCGTTCCGATGTTTCTATTCTTTTCTGTAGCCCGCTCCCCAGACATTGGCCAAGGGGATCGGGCAAATGAGGCCCAGCATGCATTGGAAAACGGTGGCGAAGTCATGCCAACCGACAAACTCATCGACGTGTCACCACTGGCACTTCGCATGAGCAGCCCGTTCAACGCGGGCTATTGGTTGGCGGCGGCTTAGGCCCTTTCGCCAGCGCCCGTGAAGTGGCTTCACGGCACGCTTGCTCAAAAAAGCCCGCTTCATGCGGGCTTTTTCATGGTCGACACTCAAGCAGCAACCGACAGGGCTTGCACCAGCGCAACGTACTCTGGCACCGAGACTTCCTCAGCGCGACGCTGAACATTGAATTGGCCTGTATATCCTCGCGCCTGCAGCCACTGTCCCAAAGTATGTCGCATTAATTTTCGCCGTTGACTAAAAGCCACCTGCACGACCTCGCTCAGCAGCTTGACATCGAGGACGGCCGGCTCGGCATGCGGCACCATGCGCACAATGGCGCTGTTCACGCGGGGGGGCGGGTCAAAGCAGTGGGGCGGCACCAAGAGAACGTTTTCCATGGCGTAGCGCCACTGCAGCATCACGCTCAATCGCCCATAGTCAGCGCTGCATGGCTTGGCCACCATGCGGTCGACGACTTCTTTTTGCAGCATGAAATGCTGATCTTCAATCACCGCGACAGCATCGAGCAAATGAAAGAGGATAGGCGTGGATATGTTGTAGGGGAGATTGCCAACCACGCGTATTTTGCTTGGCGGCTGTGCCGGGCTGCCCATGCTTTTGGCGAGCACAGGAAAGTCAACTTTGAGCACGTCGGCCTCGACTACCTTGAGCTGCGGGTGGGTCTGAAGCTGGCGCGCAAGATCGCGGTCCAGCTCGATCACGGTCAGGTGGCCGAGACGCTCAACCAACGGCTGCGTCATCGCCGCCAGGCCCGGTCCGATCTCCACCATAAGCTCACCCGCCGTGGGGGCAATTGCTTGAATGATGTCTTCAATGATCCCGCGGTCCGTCAGGAAGTGCTGGCCAAAGCGTTTGCGCGCCACATGCTTCATTGGCGGCCAGTGTCCGAATCCAAAAGCACAAGGGCCTCATGCTCACTGCTCATTGCGCAGTTCCACATAAGCCCGTCCGCGCACCTCTTGCTGCCACAGAACAAAGGCCTCTTCTATTTTTTTCTCACGCACCTGGCTGCGGGCCAGCTCGCGCTGCTCACGTTCAGACAATGGCGCTTCTCGGCGCGCCATCACCTGGAGCAGGTGAACGCCAAAACGAGAGGACAACGGATCGGCAATTTGGCCGGGCGCCAGCTGGTTCATAACCTGCTCGAATTCGGGCACAAACATACCGGCTGAAGCCCAGCCTAAATCGCCACCATCCTTGGCCGAGTCATCCTGGCTGTTTTCCCTGGCGAGCACGGCAAAATCAGCCTGCCCCGCCACAATGCGGCGCTTGAACTCTAGCAATTTTGCAGTGGCATTGGCATCGTTGAACTGCGGGCCAGTCTTGAACAAGATATGGCGGGCGCGCGTCTGAATCACCGTCAGGGGCGCCGCATCACGCGACTTCTTGACCAACTGAAGCACGTGAAAACCTGCCCCGCTGCGCAAGGGGCCAGCCAGTGCGCCTTCGTTCAGGTCACGAACGGCGTCAACGAACAAGCTCGGCAGGCGCTCGACCGGTCGAAGGCCCAAGTCGCCGCCGGCAGCACGGTCCGGCGCATCGGAGACTTCAGCAGCAACACTTGCAAAGGCTTCACCGGCTCGCACTCGCTCGAGCGTCCGCCGGGCTTTGGCCTGCAGCGCGCTGATTTGTTCGGCGGTCGCGCTCTCGGGCACGGCGACCAAAATCTGTGAGAGCTGAATACGTTCAGGCTCGGCGCCGGCCTGTGCCTGACGATCTCTAAAAAACTGATCAATGTCCTGCTCGCTGACCTTGACGCGTGAGTCAACTTCCCGCTCGCGCAATCGCACCAGGGTCAACTCGTCACGCACATCGGCGCGAAAACGGGCGTAATCAACACCGTCAGCGCTGAGTCTGCGTTTTAACTCTTCTAGGGAGACCTGGTTTTGCAGCGCCACGTTGTCAACCGCCTGGTTGACGGCCGCGTCATCGGGTACAACGCCGAGCTCCTTGGCCAGTTGCAGCTGGGCTCGCTCAATGATCAAGCGCTCAAGCACCTCACGCGCCAACTGGTTGCGCGGCGGCACATTACCCTGGCGCGACAGCTGCTGCTGAACGCGCACCAAGCGCGACTCCAATTCGTTGTTTGTGATCGGTGTGGAGTTGACGATGGCAACGATAAAGTCAGCAGCGCTGGGCGCACGCTGGCTTTGCGCCACCGCTGACCAAACGCACAAGCTCAGGCACATGGCAGCCAACAGCGTGCGCAGATGCAAAGCTTGGGCGGGTGAAGAAAATGAAAGTCTAGTCATAGTTGGTAAAGCGGCTGGGGGTCGTCTGTGTGTTGCGCAGATTCTGGTATTGCGGGATATTGGTGCGCAACGTGCCCAAAGGATTGTTGCCCAGATAGGAAAGGCCGACGAACTCGATCTGGAACATGATCTGGGTATTGGACGTGGTGCGGCTCGTGTAGGTGCGCTGCAAAACAGCGCGCCCAATCCAGCAACAGCCATCGTATTCAAAGCCGTACAAGGCGTCGACCATACGCCGCTCGACCAGGTTGAAGTTCATACGGCCTACGCTGTACCAGCGCCTGCCGCCCTGACCCAGGCCGGGGCCCAAAGCTTGCCCCTTGTCACCCCACATATCATTCACTGGCCATTGCCAGCCGACGTTAATCATCTCACTGGCCGCCCTCTCGCGCTGGTAAGCCAAGGTTGCCAACCGGTAATTGCTTGGACTGTAACGCGCCGACAAGGTGCTTCGCTGCGACTCTTTGATCTCGGGGTTGTACTGCGCTGTGGCGTCGATGGACCACGACTTTGTCCACTTGACGGAGCCGCCAACCAGCACGTCACTCCATAACTGGGTCACCGGAGCGCCGTTCTGCGTCAGCGTGACGCGCTGGTCCTCAAACCGAATCCTTTGGGCCGCCCCGACCCGCGCCACCTCTGCACCATTGGCATCGTCGATCAGGCGCGAGGTCAAGCCCAGCGTTAGCAAATTGGCGTCTGAGATCTTGTCGTTACCGACAAAGGCGTTTTCCGTAAAAACGGTCGCCACATTAAAGCCACCGTCACCCGAATCGTAATTGGGTATGTTCTTTTGGTTGCGGTAAGGGGTGCGTACATAAAAAGCACGCGGCTCCAGGGTCTGAATGAACGCGCGTCCGAAAAGTTTCTCGTCGCGCTCGAACTGCAGCCCGCCGTCCAAGCTGAAGGTCGGCACCACGCGCGAGGCCGACAAGCTGCCGCCAGTGCTGGCATGCGCAGTCTCAAACTGGTAACTGGTGGCATTGAGCAACAGCTTGGGCGTGATGTAGCCGGCCGGCCAGCTCCAAGGTCGGCTGATCTGCCCGCGGGTAAAAATGCGCTGCGCATTGGGCTGGCTGGTATTGCCTATGGCCGAGAACTGGGTGAGGTCACCGTCTACCGTCCAGTTGAACCCGGACAACCCGCCCAACCGCTCGTTACTGCGTCCGTAGCGTGTGGTCAGCTGGGGCAGGCGATCGTAGGGTGGCACGATGGGGGAAGTGGGGTCGCTCAGCGTTTGCCAGTATTGCACCAACAGCCCACTGCTCCAGCCGTTGCGAGCCCAGCTCAGCCTCAAGTCGTTGGGCAGCAAGCGCTGCGTCAGAACACCATTGGCGCCGGGAAAGTCACGCCAGTAATTAATGTCACCGACTCGGTTGAGATTCAGTCCCAGGCCGACCCCGCCGATAGCCGGAACGCCGGTCTGCACAGTGGTGTTGTGCTGTAACGAATAAGACCAGCGCTCTTGATCACGCAGCTTGTCGGATGGCATATAGTTTGCGCGCAAAGTCCCGCTGTAGCTTGGCTCCAGATAGCGGAATTCGTTGACAAGGTTGACGCCGCGCTTGGTCATGTAAGTGGGCGTCACCGAGGCATCGCGATTGGGCGCGATATCAAAGTAATACGGCACCGTGACGGACACACCGCTGGTGGAGTCCAGCGCATAGGTGGGCGAAAG
>CAMBWM010000089.1 GCA_945871335.1 Polaromonas sp. YR568
GCCATGCTCATTGGCGTGCCCTGCGGCATCGCCTCGGCTGTCTGGCGCGGCCGCTGGATAGACCAATGCGTCAGCACCCTGGCCATGCTGGGGGCCAGCATGCCCAGCTTCTGGATGGGCTTGCTGGTGATCCAGCTGCTGGCCGTGGGTGCCGGCTGGTTTCCGGTCTCCGGCTATGGCGAGCCCGGTGCCGGCTGGCTGACGCGCCTGCATCATTTGCTGCTGCCCTCGCTGGTGCTGGGCACGCTCAACTCGGCACTGATCATCCGCTTCACACGCGCCTCGATGCTGGACATTCTGGGCGAAGACTACATACGCACAGCCCGCTCCAAAGGTCTGCCAGAAAGCACGGTGGTGCTCAAGCATGCGCTGCGTAATGCGCTGGTGCCTATTCTGACTGTGCTGGGCCTGACGCTGGCGCTGATGATTGGCGGCGCGGTGGTGACTGAGACCGTGTTTAACCTGCCAGGCCTGGGCAATTTGGTGGTGCGCGCGGTGCTGCGGCGCGACTACCCGGTGATCCAGGGCGCCTTGCTGGTGATCGCCGGCATTTACGTGATCATCAATTTCATCATCGACGTGCTCTACGTTTTTGTCGATCCACGGGTGCGTCATGGCTGAATGGCGACTGCTTCTCAAAACCCTGTTTGCCCGGCGGGTGGTGTTGATTGCGCTGGTGCTGCTGGCGCTGATGCTGCTCATGGCCGCCATCAGCCAGTGGGTGTTACCGCACGACCCGATGGCCATGAAAGTCAGTCAGCGCCTGCGTGCGCCGAACTGGAGCCACTGGAGCGGCACCGACGAGCTGGGCCGCGACATCACCAGCCGTATTTTTTATGGTGCCCGCTACTCGCTGGCCATTGGCGCCGGTACCGCCCTGCTGGCGGCTTTTTTCGGTACGCTCCTTGGGCTGCTGGCCGGTTTTTTCAAGCACCTCGATGCGCCGCTGATGCGCTGCGTGGATGCCATGATGGCTTTCCCCGACATCCTGCTGGGCATCGCACTGGTGTCTATTCTGGGCGCCAGCCCGACCAATGTGGTGCTGGCCCTGACCATCGTCTACACACCGCGCGTGGCCCGCGTGGTGCGCGCCTCCACGCTGGTGATACGCGAGTTGCCTTATGTCGAGGCAGCCCGCGCCGTGGGCGTGAGCACACCTCGGCTGCTCAGCGTGCACATCCTACCCAACCTGATGTCGCCCATTCTGGTGCAGCTGAGCTTTATCTTTGCCTATGCCTTGCTGGCAGAAGCCGGCTTGTCCTTTCTGGGCGTTGGCGTGGGCGCTGAAATACCCACCTGGGGCACGATGGTGGCAGCCAGCACGCAGTACGCCGATCGGGCGTTCTGGACCCTGTTTTTCCCCGGGATGGCGATTGTGCTGACGGCGCTGTCGCTGCAAATTTTGGGCGACGGTGTGCGCGACCTGCTCGATCCCCGCCTCAAAGGAACGCAATGACCGCGCTGCTGCCACGCCTGCAAGTGCGCGACCTACATATCCGTCTGCTGCAAGTCGATAGCCCACTGCCGCTTGTGCGCGGTGTGAGCTTTGACTTGCACGACGGACAAACCCTGGCCCTGGTGGGCGAGTCCGGCAGCGGCAAATCACTCACCGCTTTGAGCCTGATGCGCTTGCTGGCGCGCAACGCCCGCTGGCAATGCACCGGTCAGGCACTGCTGCGTGACGCCCAGGGGCAAGTGCTTGACATGCTGCAGGTGAGCGACGAGCACATGCGCCAGCTGCGAGGCCACCAGATTGCCATGATTTTTCAGGAACCGATGACCTGCCTGAACCCGGTGCTGCCGGTGGGCGAGCAGATCGCCGAGTCGGTACGCCTGCATCTGGGGCTGGACGCCAGGTCTGCACGAGCGCAAGCGCTGCGCGCGCTGGAGCAAGTTGAAATGCCGGCGGCACGTCAGCGCCTGGACGAGTACCCACACCAGCTCTCTGGCGGCATGCGTCAGCGCGTCATGATCGCCATGGCCATGGTCTGCGAGCCGCGCGTGCTGATTGCCGACGAACCCACCACCGCGCTGGATGTGACGATTCAAGCGCAGATTCTGGCGCTGATGTCGCGCCTTCAAAAAGACACCGGCATGAGCATGCTGTTCATCACACACAACCTGGGCGTGGTGGCGCACCACGCAGAGCGCGTAGCCGTCATGTATGCCGGCCAGGTGGTCGAGCAGGCCGGCGTTCATGAACTCTTTGCCAAGCCTGACCACCCTTACACGCAAGGCCTGCTGGCTTGCCTGCCGGGCCGCGCACGCCAGGTGGCCCGCCAGAGCGGTCAGGCGGTGGCGCTGCAAGACATTCCAGGCCAGGCACCGGCCATGAACCGGCTGGGACCTGGTTGCAGCTTTGCCGAGCGTTGCAGCGTCAGCCTGCCCGCCTGCAAGCAGCAAGCGCCGCCCTGGTTGGGCACGCCGGCACACGCGCGCCTGTGCCACCTCGAAGGCCAGACATGACAACGCCTATGGTTCGCATTCAGGATCTATCAGTCGAGTTTGGCCGCGGCGCGCAGCGCGTGCGCGCCGTGCGCGGCGTGAGCTTTGACATTGCGCCAGGTGAAGCGCTGGGCCTGGTCGGCGAATCGGGTTCGGGCAAAAGCACCTTAGGCCGCGCCCTGATCCAGCTCATTGAAACCAGTGGCGGCTCGGTTCAATTTGAAGGCCAGGAGCTCGTGGGCTTGCGCCAAGCCCAAATGCGCCCCTTGCGCCGACAGGTGCAAATGGTGTTTCAAGACCCCAGCCTGAACCCGCGCCAGCGCGCCGGCGACATGCTTGCTGAGGTGCTATCGACACACGGCCTGCACGCAGGCGCAGCCCGGGCACCGCGCATCGCCGAACTGCTGCAACTCGTCGGTCTCAAGCCCGAACACGCCAGCCGCTTTTCGCATGAGTTTTCAGGCGGACAAAAGCAGCGGCTTGGGATTGCCCGCGCGCTGGCCGCGGAGCCGCGCTTCATCGTCGCCGACGAGCCGCTGTCGGCGCTGGACATGTCGATCCAGGCACAAATCGTCAACCTCTTGATCCGCTTGCGCCAGCAACTCGGACTGACCCTGCTGTTCATTTCGCACGACCTCGATGTGGTGCAGTACCTGTGTGACCGGGTGGTGGTTTTGTACCTGGGGAGGGTGATGGAAATAGCACCCACCATGGCCCTGTTTGACGCGCCCGCACATCCCTACACCCGGGCGCTGCTGTCCGCCGCCCCGATACCGGACCCGACACAAGCAGCGCCGCAGGTCAATTTGCAAGGTGACCCGCCCAGCCCGCTGAACCCGCCCTCGGGGTGTGTTTTTCGCACCCGCTGTCAGCACGCCATTACCGCCTGCGCAGAGCAGGTGCCTGAACTCACGCCCACTGGGGCCGGCCGCTGGGTGGCCTGCCTGCGCCACACTGAATGGACCTGAAGATGCAACTCGATACCGCCTGCAAAGGCTACCCCCAACACCTGCCGCCGATAGCGCTCAAAGACGCGGGCAAGCAAGGCTGGAACCTGCTGCAAGGGGCACTGTCTTTTCCGCTGGCCGTCCTCAAGGACTCAGCTCTCGAGCACAACCTGAGCTGGATGCGCGACTTCTGCCAGAGCCGCGGCCTGGACATCGCGCCGCACGGCAAGACCACCATGTCACCCGAGCTCTATGCCAGGCAGATCGCCGCCGGCGCCTGGGGTATCAGCTTTGCCAATGTGTTTCAAGCAGGGGTGGGCGCGCGCCATGGCGTGCGCCGCATCATCATTGCCAACCAGGTCATGCAGGCCGTCGATCTCGACAGCCTGGCTGCCCTGCTGAAAAACCACGCGGATCTGCAGCTTTACTTTTTAGTGGACTCAATGGCGCAATTGCGCATGATTGAAGCTTGGCGTGCAGCACGATCAGCCGACACTGTTTTTACTGTGCTCCTTGAACTGGGCATTGCCGGCAAGCGCACCGGCTGCCGAGACCATGCACAAGCCCTGGAGCTTGCGCGCGCAGTGCGTCAAAGCGCAGCCACGCGCCTGGCCGGCGTCGAATGCTACGAAGGCGCGCTGGCCACCTGCAACCATGAGCACGACCGGCAAAGCGTCGCAGCCCTGATGCAGCGCGTGCAGCAACTGGCTTTGGCCTGCGAAGCCGAAAACCTGTTTGAAAACGACGAAGTCTTGCTGACCGCCGGCGGCTCCGCCATTTTTGACCTGGTGGCCGAGCACCTGCACCCGCATCTGCAACATCCCACGCGCGGCATCCTGCGCTCAGGCTGCTACCTCACGCATGACCACGTGCAATACCGCCGCCACTTGCAGTGCATCGGCGAGCGGCTCAATTTGCGCGAAACCCTGCGCCCGGCACTGGAAGTGATCTGTATCGTGCAGTCTTGCCCCGAACCCGGTCTGGCCATTTTGGCCATGGGCAAACGCGATGTTTCTTATGACCTCGACCTGCCTGTGCCCCAATGGCATGCTAGGTTAGGCGACAGCCAAACGCAGCCAGTGCCGGCGCACTGGACCATCACAGGCTTGAACGATCAACACGCTTACTTGCACTTTGATGCACAGGCCCCGGCACATGAACAACCGGTAGTGGGCGGGCTTATCGGCAGTGGCATTTCACACCCTTGCACCACCTTCGACAAATGGCGCTGGATGCCGGTGGTCAATGACAGTTACCACGTCACCGATGCGGTGTCGGTTAATTTTTAAATCTAAGTGATCGCCTCTAAATTGCAACCTTCTTTGCTTCAACGACTGCAGTCCATCGCTGACTCGCTGCCGCGGGCGCAGCAGCAGGTGATCGCCGTGCTGCTGCAAAATCCCGAAAATGCTCTGTCCATGAGCGTGGATGCATTGGCCGCGCAAGCCCGCGTGTCCACACCCACCATCATGCGCACCGCCCGGCAACTTGGCTTTGAAGGCGTGCGAGAGTTCAAAGTGGCGCTGGCTCAGGATCTGGCACGGGCCACGCCGGTACATCGATCGGTCAATCTGAAAGACAGCACGGGCGATATCGTGCAAAAGATCCTGGGGGGCGCCGCCGCTTCTATTACCGGTCTGCAGCAGCAACTGCAAACAGGCACACTGGAAAAAGCTGCGCAATTGCTGGCACGCGCGCAGCGCATCGACTGCTACTCGGTCGGCGCCACCTCTGCCTTCATGACCAGTGACTTGCAGGGCAGGCTGTTCCGGCTCGGACGTAACGCACACGCGTTTCATGACGCGCATTTGCAACTTATTTCTGCCGCCACACTAGGCCCAGGCGGAGTTGCTGTGGCCATCTCGCACGTTGGCCGCATGCCCTTCATGCTAGAAGCTGTGGGCTTTGCCAAATCACAAGGGGCACCGGTGATTGCAATCACCCAGCCCAATACACCGCTGGCAGAACTGGCCGACGTTGTGATCGGCGTGACAGTACCACCCGATGCTGTCATGCGTGTAGGCACAGAAGCCTATATCGCCCACCTGCTGGTGATTGAACTGCTGATGGTGCTGGTGCTTAAGGCACTGGGGCCGAAAGCGGCACGCCAGCTCAGCCAATTTAGATCCGTATTACAGGCCCACGGCCAGGACATTGACCAACACCCCGCTGTGGACTGGGCCTGGTCGACAATTGAGAAAGATTCAGATTCATGAAAAGCACCCTGCTTCGCCACGTCCAGGTGGTCGATGGCACAGGCGCGCCCGCGCGCAAAACCGATGTACTGATACACGGCGACCGCATTGCCAGCATGGCCCAAGATCTGTCTGCCAGCGCTGATGAAGTGATCGACGGCCAGGGCCTGACCCTGGCTCCCGGCTTCATTGACGTGCACACGCATGATGACGCACAAGTGCTGCGCGATCCGTCCATGCTGGCCAAAATATCTCAAGGCGTGACCACCGTCATCACCGGCAATTGCGGCTTGTCGCTGGTGCCGCTGGTGACCACCGCACCCGAGTCGCCGCTGGACTTGCTGCACACCACTGAGTTCCGTTTCCCCCAACTCAGCGACTACGCTAATGCGCTGGCCAACAGCCCACCGGCCGTCAACGTAGGCGCGTTGATCGGCCACACCACCTTGCGGGCCACGGCCATGACAGATTTAAGCCGCGCTGCCAATGCAGGGGAAATCGAGGTCATGGCCAAGCTGCTGGAAGCTGCGTTGGCGCAAGGCGCATTGGGACTGTCGTCCGGGCTTTTTTACCAGCCGGCCTTTGCCGCCGGCATGGCTGAGATGCAGGCGCTGGTGCGCGTGGTCGGCCGCCATGCCGGCGTGTATGTCACGCACATTCGCACCGAAATGGATGACATCCTAAGCGCCATGCAGGAAGCTGCAGACACCGCTCAAGCCGGTCCGGCCACCTGGATCATGTCTCACCACAAATGCGCCGGCCCGCGCAACTGGGGCCGCAGCATTGAAACACTGGCCATGCTGGAACGGCTGAGCCAGCGCCAGTCTGTGGGCACCGACGTCTACCCCTACAGTGCTGGCTCTACCCTGCTGCGCGAGGATCTGGTGGACGGCGTGATCGATATTTTGATCACCCGCAGCGATCCGCACCCCGAGATGGCCGGTCGCTACATCGCCGACATCGCCGCAGAATGGGGCGTGGACCAGCTACAGGCCTGCCGCCGACTCATGCCGGGCGGTGCCTGCTACTTTCAGATGCACGAAGACGATGTGCGGCGCGTGATTGCGCACCCGCTGAGCATGATTGGCTCTGACGGACTGCCGCATGACGAACGTCCGCACCCGCGGCTGTGGGGGGCTTTTGCCCGCGTGCTGGCGCACTACTGCCGCGACGAGCAGCTCATCAGCCTGCCGCAAGCCATTCACAAAATGACCGGTTTGTCCGCCGCACGCTATGGCCTGAAGGACCGCGGCGTGCTGCGTGAAGGCGCGTTTGCCGACCTGGTGCTGCTGGACCCTGCGCGGATTCAGGACAAGGCCACTTATGAGAACCCGCGCCTGATGTGCGAGGGTATAGAGCGCGTGATGGTCAACGGCCAATGGGCCTTTGCCAAGGGGCAGGCAGCGTGTCGGCACTCTGGCCGGTTTTTACGCCGTTAAACCTTGGCGCTGTTGTCTGCCCAGGCCTTCAAAGTCACCCACATCGCCAAAGTACTCTTCAAAAGCCGCCGGCAATGGCTGTGAAGCGGGAATCGACAGTCGAATCTCATCAGCGGGCCAGGCTTTGGGCGCGGTTTTTTTTGCACTTTACCGGGGTTCTACTTAGGTGTGTTCAGGAGACCCAAAACCGGATTGCGCTGGGCATTATTGCGCCCACTCCAGATCACGGAAATTAAAACCACACTCCACCGTGGGTTTGACGATGGCGAAGTACGGCGAGACGTCGTAGTCCCGGGGGGTCAGCAAGCTGAAGTGTTTGGGCTTGAAGGCCATGGGTTGAAACCCAGTCTTCCGCGAAGATGACTGAGCTTGATGTTTTTCTAAAGAAAGTACGGGGTAGTGGATGCTTTCAAACGCCTGCGCTATCAGCGTGGAGCAAATTGCGCGTGTGGGGTCTCCACTGCCCAAAGCCAGCAACCTGCGCCTGAAGCGGGTGGGCACGGGCGGTGTGGGAAATAAATACCTGGCCAAGTCAAACACATTGCGCAGGTCGTATTGGTCACCTATTTTTGCGATCGCAGCCTGAGCAACCGTGTTGCGCTCTTGAGGCGTCAGGCCAATCGGTCTGCAGATGCGGGTGTGCAAGTGGGCAAATTTTTCAAGCCCAATGCTGCGCACCCCCTGAACGGTGTCAGCGTCAACCAGGCAGTGACCTTGCGGCATGTCGGGCGCAGCATCCACACCCACATAAAGCGCGGCATGCGACCAGGTGGACTGCGTCAGGTATTTGATAGCGCCGCTGAGCCGGGTGTTGCCCTCGACCAGCAGAACGTCGCCCGCTTGCAAAATGGATTGCAGGTGCAGCGGGTTAGATGGCGGCGCCGTGCCATCAATCTCAAGCTCTTTGCTCAGGTATGTCGCCAACCATTTACCAACAGATTGCGCCGCTCGGTTCATAAGGTATCCCCCATGTTATTTGGGCCAAGCAGCGTGATGTGGGCGCTGCCGCTCAGCAGCGGCCGGCACAAAATTTTGTAGCCGTCCGCATCAAAGCCAGCGGCCATCACATCCAGTGCACTGGCCTGGCTCAGATCGCTCACACTGCCAAGATAACACCAGTTGCGAATCACATGCACTTGGCACAGATCCTCGAAGCGCTCAGTCAAACCGATGGCCCCCGGATAAGGCCAGCAGGCCACACGCAACCCCTCCAGGCTGGAGAACAGGCGCTGACCATGCGCCTCTGGACTTTCATCACCCCGGCAGACACCTGCACACAGCGAAATGGTGGCGCGAAAACAAGCACGACCCAGTTTGAGCTTTTCCAGACCAAGTGCGCCATAGCAAAGCCGGTGCTGGTCAGCCAGTTGATGCAGTCCCTCTATGGCCGCATGACGGCTGGCGTACAAGCCATACAAGGAGGGCTCTGTGGCGAAGTTGACGTCTTTTGAATAGACGACATCAAGTTGACTATCCACCAAACGCAATGAGCAAAGCTGCCGGTTGCGCCGCAATTTCTGGTTCAGCAGCGGCTGCTGCTGCTTGATCAAACTGGCCTCCAGCAAGAGCGCACCGATCTCGCCGGCCGTGCGGATGTGGCTGATGCGCCGCGTCTGCCGCAGTAAATTGGTTTCGTCAGGGTTGCGCAGGTGCGACAGCACACGGCTGCGCAGGTTGACGCTCTTACCGATGTACAGCGGCAGAGCGCCCTCTTCCCCGTGAAAAATGTAAACACCCGGCCCCGAAGGCAGCTCTGCTGCCATGGCGCGCAA
>CAMBWM010000090.1 GCA_945871335.1 Polaromonas sp. YR568
TGGCCTGCCAGTCGCGGCCTTCACGCAGGCCGCACTCCTCCAGCATGATGTGGACCTTGTGGCCATTGGGCGTGGCCCATGAGTAAACCTTGATCATCTTGTTTCCTGATGTGATGCAAAAAATAAGTCTTCACTTTAGTACAAAGCCACCCGGCTTGCAGTCTGCTTGCGCCTGCAGTCTTGGTTTTTTTGCCTGAGCTATTTGATCCAGTTGTCCTGGGTGCGCATGGAAAAGGGTCTTAAAAAAACGTTTAAGGCGCTCAGTGTTTGCGCTGACTTTCCTGGGCAAAGCGCCAGGCTAACCCTGCCAGCGGCCTAGCCCCTGCGGCAGAGGCTACTGCCTGCGCACTGGCAGCGGTGCCTGCTTCGACCCGCTTGGCGATGCCTTGCAAGATGGCGGCCATGCGAAACAGGTTGTAGGCGAGGTAAAAATCCCAGTCGCTCAGCAAGGCTTCGGGCGTGCTCAGCCCGGTACGCTCACAGTAACGTCGCACGTAGTCAGCTTCTGTCGGAATACCCAGGCCGTGCAGGTCCAAGCCGCCGATGCCGCGAAATGTGCCAGGCGGTATGTGCCAGCCCATGCATTGGTAGCTCAGGTCGGCCAGTGGGTGCCCCAAGGTTGAAAGTTCCCAGTCAAGAACTGCGAGCACGCGCGGCTCTGTAGGGTGAAAAATCAGGTTATCGAGTCTGAAGTCGCCGTGGACGATGGAGACCATGTCAGGGTCCATCGCCGCTGGCGGCACATGGGTAGGAAGCCAGGCCATGAGTTGGTCCATCTCGTCGATGGGCTCGGTGATGGAGGCCTTGTACTGTTTGCTCCACCGGCCGATCTGGCGTTCGAAATAGTTGCCCGGCTTGCCGTAATCGGCCAGTCCCCGGGCCGCAAATGGCACGCGGTGCAGCGCGCTGATGACGCGGTTCATTTCGTCGTAAATTTCGGCGCGTTCGGCCTTTGTCATGCCGGGCAGGGACTGATCCCAAAGTACCCGGCCTTCGATAAATTCCATGACGTAAAAAGCCCTGCCGATCACCGACTCGTCTTCGCACAGGCAATGCATACGGGGCGCCGGTACATCGGTGCCGGCCAGGCCTTGCATGACCTTGAACTCTCTCTCAACCGCGTGCGCCGAGGGCAACAGCTTGGCCACCGGGCCTGGCTTGGCGCGCATCACATAGGCGTGCCTTGGTGTGATGAGTTTGTAGGTGGGGTTCGATTGCCCGCCATTGAACATCTGCACCTTCAGCGGGCCTTGAAAACCTTCTAAGCGATCAGACAGGTAAGCGCTCAGCGCTGCGATGTCAAAAGCATGCGCCCCGGTGACTGCGCGGGTGCCGATGAAATGGTCAAAATTGCTCATGACTCAGTTTATGCATGGAACTGAGTCATTAAAAATAGTGCGGCTTGCGTTTTTGCAAAAAAGCCTCAATACCTTCCCCGGCGTTACGGTGGTAAAGATTTTTTACAAAATGATCGCGCTCGCTGGCAAGTTGCTCGCTGAGCGTGTTGCCCTGAGCTTCATTGATGAGTTCTTTCACACTGGCCAGTACGTTAGGTGCCCGCTCATTGAGCTGCTGGGCCAGTTGCAATGCTGCACTCAAAGATTGACCTGCCGGTGGCACTGTATAGACCAGACCCAAGGTGAATAGTTGTGACGCAGTTATTCGTTCACCCAGCATCAACAAGCGGGCGACCACGGTGCGCGGTAGGGCGCGCGCAAGCGTCCAGCTGCCGCCGCCATCGGGAGACAGTCCGACGGTGCTATGGGCCATGACAAACACAGCGGTCTCGGCTGCCACCATGAAATCGCAGGCCAGCGCCAGTGAAAACCCGGCGCCCGCGGCAGCGCCTTCCACAGCAGCGATCACCGGTTTGGGGAAGGTGCGGACAGAGTCAACCCAGCTGTGCAAGGCCTCGATACTTTGCGCCTGAACTTCTGAAGGTTTTTGCCGGTTGGCCAGCAGTCTGTGCAGGTCTGCGCCGGCACAAAAGGTGGGGCCTTCACCAGTGATGACGACACTGCGAATTTCCGGGTTGTTCTCGGCTGCGTTCAGTGCTTCGACACCGGCTGCGTAAATTTCGGGGCCCAGTGCATTGCGGTGCTCGGGGTTGCTGAGCGTCAGTATCAGCGTGCTACCTTCGCTGGTGCTTTTCAGGGCGCCTGCCATTTCAGCTTTCCTCTTGCAGCAGACTCAGACCGATGGCACCTCGACGGCGCAGCCAGGGTGAAGGCCGGTAGCGAGGGTCACCGTAAACGGTTTGCATATTGAACAAGATTTCCAGCATATTGGTCGGCCCGTAAAGATTACCCATGGCCAGCGGCCCCTGCGGGTACCCCAGCCCAAGGGTGACGGCGGTTTCCAGGTCTTGCGGGCTGCAGATGCCTTGCTGGCACATGTCGCTGGCAATGTTGACAATATGGGCCAATACGCGCTGTGTGACAAAGCCGCCACTGTCACGGATCACGCTGACGGCCTTGCCGTCGCGTGCAAACAGCGCGTGGGCGGCGTCGCGCATGTCTGCGCGAGTGGCCGGGTTGGTTGCCAAAACCCGGCGTTTGGTTTGTGCATCGTCTATCAACATGTCGATGCCAACGGTACGCGCCGGGTCAAGTCGCTCGACCACGGCCACGGTGGTGATGTCAAATCCCAGCGGCGCCACCAGCGTCAGGGCGTTGATTGAGGGCGATGAGCCGGTCTCGATGCTTGCGCCCAGGGTTTTCAAAAGCAGCAGAAGTTCGGCGCGGCGCGAGGCGCGTGGCGACACCCACACCGGCGGCATGTCAGTGAGAACGGGGGTAGGGGCCTCGGCTGGCCATTCGGCCACACCCTTGGCGTAGTTGTAAAAACCTTCCCCGGTTTTTTTACCCAGCAGGCCGCCAGCCAGCCGCTGCGCCGTGATGACGCTGGGGCGGTAGCGTGGCTCTTCGTAGTATTGACGGTAAATGGATTCCATCACCGGGTGCGATACGTCCAGCGCGGTCAGGTCCATCAACTCGAAGGGGCCGAGCTTGAAGCCGGCCTGGTCTTTCAAGATACGGTCTATGGTGGCGAAATCGGCAATGCCTTCGCCCACGATGCGCAGCGCTTCTGTGCCGTAACCCCGTCCTGCGTGGTTGACGATAAAGCCTGGTGTGTCTCGCGCCTGCACGGGCGTGTGACCCATTTGACGGGCGTATTGCGTAAGTGCCTCGCAGCATTTGGCGCTGGTTTTCAGCCCGCTGATGACCTCGACCACCTTCATCAGGGGCACCGGGTTGAAAAAATGGTAGCCGGCAAAGCGCTCAGGATGCTTCAGTCCGGCGGCAATTGCCGTGATCGATAAAGAGGAGGTGTTGGTGACAAGGGTTGCCTGCTCTGAGACGATGTCCTCGAGCTCAGTGAAAAGTGCTTTCTTGACGTCAAGTCGCTCTACGATGGCTTCGATCACCAACTCGCAGTCGCTCAACTCGGCCAGTGTGGCGGGTAACGTCAGCCGCGCCAGACAAGTGGCGGCATCTTGGGCGTTCATCTTGCCCTTGGCCACAAGTTTGTCCCATTGGCCTGACATCGATTGGCGGGCCCGGGCGCTGGCACTGGGGTCCTTGTCGAACAACTTGACCAGGCTGCCGGCCTGCGCCGCGATCTGGGTAATGCCTTGACCCATAGCGCCGGCACCTATGACGGCGATTGTTTTGTAGCGAGTTGTCATGTTGTTTTAGCGGCGAACCTGGAGCGCGCCTGGATTGACGATGTTCGTCGGTGTGCCTTTGATGAAATTGACAACATTGTCAAAAGCAGCTCCGAAATAAAGCTCATAGCTTTCTTGCTCAACATAACCGATATGGGGCGTGCAAATACAGTTTTCGAGCCGCAGCAAAGAGTGACCCTGCAATATAGGCTCAGACTCGAAAACGTCTATTGCTGCCATGCCTGGGCGTCCCCTGTTAAGGGCGGTGACCAGAGCATCCGGCTTAATCAGTTCAGCGCGCGAGGTGTTGACCAGCAGCGCCGTGGTTTTCATGAGCGACAGATCCTCGAACGTGACAATGCCGCGTGTTAGGTCATTCAGCCGCAAATGCAGGGTCAGCACGTCAGACTGAGCAAAAAAATCCTCTTTGTTGTCAGCCAGTTCGAAGCCGTCGGCCAGCGCCTGTTCACGCGAGGCCTCTCGACCCCAGACCAGCACACGCATGCCAAAAGCGCGGCCGTAGCCGGCGATGATCTTGCCGATTTTCCCGTAGCTCCAGATACCCAGAGTTTTGCCTTTGAGAACCGTGCCCAAACCAAAGTTAACCGGCATTGAACTTGATTTCAGACCGGACTGTTGCCAGGCACCATGTTTGAGGTGGCTGATGTATTGGGGCAGTCGACGTATTGCTGTCATGATCAGAGCCCAGGTCATTTCTGCCGGTGCAATCGGTGAACCCGTGCCTTCTGCCACCACAATGCCACGTTCTGTGCAGGCGGCCACGTCAATGTGATCACTGACTTTGCCGGTTTGCACAATCAGTTTGAGCTTGGGTAGTTTTTCGATCAATGTGCGCGGCATGTGCGTGCGCTCACGGATCAAAACGACCACGTCTGCATCTTTCAGGCGAACCGACAACTGGCCAATGCCCTTGACAGTATTGGTGTAGACCTTTGCTTGGTAGGCGTCGAGTTTGGAGGCGCATTGCAGCTTGCGAACCGCGTCCTGGTAGTCATCAAGAATCACAATATTCATGCTGATATTGTGCCTGCAAGCCGAGGAAGCATGCTGGGCTGCTGGCCTGAATTCTTAGGGCAGGTCTACAAACGCTCAGCCCGAGTCCCCAGGGCTTAATGTGCGCGCTGTGTCTGACTCATGCGTTCGAGTTCAGCGCAAACGTCGGCCATGCGACCCGAGATCACCATGCGACCGGCGCAGGCCGGACTGGCACCAGGTTCAAACTCGCGCAAAACTCGCAAGCGCGATGGCCCCCGTCCTTGGACGGCGTGTGTGCGTGCCTGAAAGCAGGTCAGGGGTTTAGCCCCCAGCAAAGGCCGCTGCTGAGCTGGCTTGGCGATACCCGACAAGCTTTTGCCCAGCTTGTTTTGACCGTAGCATTCCTCAAAAGGCTTGAGTTTCGCTGGAGTGGTAACAAACCAGCTTAAAAAGCCGTGCAGTGGCGCCCACAGACCGGCAAGATGACCCGAAGTAAAAGAAGCACTGGTTCCCATGATGACTCCGATTGAGTGATGACACAGGCAGGATTTCTAAACGGCCAGAGGCCACGGTTTTCAACACCAGGGTGTGGGTTCCTCATCAGAACCCGACGCCCGCCACCTGGCGCGAAAAATTTGGGGTGATTTTTCAGTACCGAAGGCTCACATCAGCATGGTGTTGCGGATCAGACCGACGGCCAGGCCTTCGATTTCAAAGGGCTCACCGGGCTGTACGATGATGGTCTCGAAGTCCGGGTTTTCTGGCAGGAGTTCGATATGGTTTTTGGTCCGGCGCAGCCGCTTAACCGTAACTTCATCACCGAGGCGCGCCACCACAATCTGACCGTTGCGCGCTTCTTTGTTTTGTTGCACGGCGAGCAGGTCGCCATCCATGATGCCTACGTCGCGCATGCTCATACCCCGTACTTTGAGGAGGTAGTCAGGCTGGCGCTGAAACAAGCTGGACTCAAAGTAGTAGGTTTGCTCAATGTGCTCCTGCGCGAGAATAGGGCTGCCGGCGGCAACCCGCCCCACCAGAGGCAAGGCGAGCTGGGCTAGGCTTTGCAAGGGCAGGGAAAATTGTTTGTTGCGTGACTCATTGAGTGAGCGCAGGGTGTCACTGCGAAGTCGGATACCGCGTGAAGTGCCGCTGACCAGCTCAATGGCGCCTTTGCGAGCCAGAGCTTGCAGATGCTCTTCGGCGGCGTTGGCGGACTTGAAGCCCAACTCGCTGGCAATTTCTGCGCGCGTAGGGGGTGCGCCGGTTCGGGCGATGGCGCTTTGAATCAGCTCGAGGATCTGTTGCTGCCTTGCTGTGAGCTTGGGGCCTTCCGCCAGGCGGGAAATGTCGCTGAGAATGGTCATGGCATGGCTCCTGTTGAAGTTTCGCGTTCGCTGCTGTGTTCTGTGCCGGGATTGTTGTAGGTACTGTTTTAATAACCAGTAACTGTATTTTTATCCAGTTTTTGAAAGTTTGCAAGCGATGGGTCAAAAAATAGTAATTTTGGGCACCGGCGGCACCATTGCCGGTACTGCAGCCAGTGCAATGGACCATACCGGCTACACCGCCGGACAACTGGGTGTTGCTGATTTGCTGGCAGGCCTGCCGGCAGCTTGCACTGGGGCTGGCAAGGATCGTTTTATTGTCGAACAGCTGGCGCAGCTCGACAGCAAGGACATGGGTTTTGACGTCTGGGTCAAGCTTGCGCAGCGCGTGGCACACCACCTCTCACAGACAGAAGTGCAGGCGGTGCTCATTACCCACGGTACTGACACACTGGAAGAAACAGCGTACTTTCTGCACGCGCTGCTGAGGCCGGCCAAGCCCGTAGTGCTGACCTGTGCCATGCGTCCGGCCACGGCCCTGGTGCCTGACGGCCCGCAAAACATGATGGATGCGCTGGCCGTAGCGGAAACCCCGGGTGCAGTCGGTGTGAGCGTTGTGTGTGCTGGTGCGGTGTTTGGCGCTGAAGATGTGCAAAAAATCCACCCTTACCGCTTAAACGCTTTTGGTGCCGGCGACGCCGGACCGATTGCTTATGTCGAAGAGGGCCGGTTGCGCCTGATAAGGCCCTGGCCGCATGCATCGACCGGTTTGGAGAAGGGCCGGGCCGATCTGCTGGCTCGACTGGCAGAAACCCACTGGCCCCGAGTGGAAGTGGTGATGAGCCATGCCGGGGCCGATGGTTGGGTGGTCAGAGCGCTGGTTGAGGCCGGTGTGCAGGGCCTGGTGGTGACCACCACCGGCAACGGAACGGTGCACCAGGATCTGGAAGCGGCCTTGCGGATGGCTATGGCACAAGGGGTCAAAGTGCTGCGTGCAAGCCGTTGCACTGAAGGTCGCTTGCTCGAAGGCGTGAATGATGCCCTGCCGGCTGCTCCAGGCTTGAACTCAGCCAAAGCCCGCATCGCTTTGATGCTGGCATTGATGCAATCGAATTGAGATCCGCAGCGCAAAGCACTGCGCGCGCTCAGTCTGCCAGTGCTTTGAAGGCCCGTGCGGTGATGTCGTCCACGCCGCCGATGCCGCTGATGGCGCGGTATTTCGGTGCAACAGCTGCATCTTTTTGGGCCCAATTGGCGTAGTAATCCACCAGAGGTCGGGTCTGGGCGCTGTAGACCTCCAAGCGTTTGCGCACGGTTTCTTCTTTGTCGTCTTCGCGCTGGATCAGGGGCTCACCAGTGACGTCGTCCACGCCGCTGGTTTTGGGCGGGTTGTACTTGGTGTGGTAAGTGCGCCCGGAAGCGGAGTGCGAGCGGCGTCCGCTCATGCGCTCGATGATGGCCTCAAAAGGAACGTCAATTTCCAGCACGTAATCAATCTTCACGCCGGCTGCCTTCATGGCATCAGCTTGCGGAATGGTTCTGGGAAAACCGTCGAACAAAAAGCCCTTGGCGCAATCTGCTTGGTTAATGCGCTCTTTAACCAGGTTGATGATCAGGTCATCGCTGACCAAGCCACCCGCATCCATGACTTTTTTGGCTTGCACGCCCAGCGGTGTTCCTGCCTTCACAGCGGCGCGCAGCATGTCACCGGTGGAGATTTGAGGAATGCTGTATTTCTGGCAAATGAAGGTGGCTTGTGTGCCTTTGCCAGCGCCTGGGGCGCCCAGTAGTATCAGTCTCATGGATGTCCTCGCTTTCAAGTAAATCTGCACCCGGCCGCCTTGCGCAAGCCTTCGTTGTCTCGTTTTGATGGACCTTGAAGCTGGCCCGTTTATTTTTCGTCTCAAGGATAGCATGCAGGCCTTAGCGCGTTGCAGACTGTCCGGGCAATCCATGGCTGCGACGGGGTCAGGATGGGTCGGCCAGCAAACTGCGCACCCGCGCCAGGTCTTCTGGGGTGTCTACACCCATCCCGGGTGGGTTTTGCGTGATGTGAACCGCGATGCGGTGACCGTGCCAAAGTGCGCGTAACTGCTCTAAGGATTCGAGTTGCTCAATGGGCGCTTGCGGCAGGGACGGAAACTCGCACAAAAACCCGCTGCGGTAGCCGTAAATGCCCACATGCCTTAAAGGCGGCGGCATGCTTGATGCCTGCCACCAGGCGGTGCCGTCAAAGTCGCGGCCTAAGGGGATGGGCGCACGGCTGAAGTAAAGCGCAGTGTTGCGTGCATCCAGAACGACTTTCACAATGTTGCGGTTGAGGTAATCAGCCAGCAGGTCGATGGCATGGGCTGCCGTACTCATGGCGCAGTCCGGGCGGTCTTGTAGCAGCCGGGCTACGGCGTTGATCAGGGCCGGGTCGATCAGCGGTTCATCGCCCTGAACGTTCACCACCACCTCGTTAGCGTGCAAGCCCAGCAGCGTACAAGCTTCGGCCAGGCGGTCGCTGCCGCTGGGGTGATCGGCGCGCGTGAGCACTGCGCGCACGCCATGCTCTTCACAGGCTTGAATGATCACCGGGCTGTCTGTTGCCACCACCACTTGGGCGGCGCTGCTCAGGGCGGCACGCTGCGCGACCCGCACGACCATCGGAAGCTTGTTGATTTCGGCCAGCGGCTTGTTCGGCAGGCGGGTTGAAGCCATCCGGGCTGGTATCAAAACCGTGAAGCGCAGGGCTTCGTGGTCGGTCGGATTGAAAGTCGTTTTCAAAGTCCGAGCTCT
>CAMBWM010000091.1 GCA_945871335.1 Polaromonas sp. YR568
ACGGCGCCTTCGGTGGTGGCGACGTTTTTGCCAACCTCAAAGACGCTTTCGTCGGTCATGGAGACATGGCCCTGGCGCATGTCGTGCATCAGGTTTTGCAGGCCCTGGGCAATGCTCTGGCCCTGGGTGTCCAGCGCTTTTTTCTGGGCCTCAGCATTCAAAGCCAAAAAGTTGCTTGGGGCGCTGGCCGCCAGCCATTGCTCTACGGCAAAGCGTACCCGTGCGCGGGTTTTCTCATCGCCTTCAACGGCTTCTGCCAGGCCCATCAGTGCCTGTGCGTTGATCAAGTAGCTGGCAGCGCAAAAGTGCGAGACCGGGTTGCTGTTCCAAGCCTCTCCGGCGAAGCGGCGGTCGGCCACCGGCTTGAGCTGGGCCGCATCCGGCGACAGGCCGGTGTTCCACAAGTCGCCGGCCTGCTGGAGGTAGGATTGTTGGATTTCCAGCAGTTTGGCCGGGTCTAATTGCAAGCCGGCAAAAGGGTCTTTGGCCGCCGGCACACCTTGCATCAGCGCGCTGGGCACGGTGTCCATTGCCTTTTGCATGCCTTGACTCAGGCTTTCTTGAAATTGCCGGGCCAGTTGAGCCCAGTTTGCGTCAGAATTCATGTTGTCTCCTCAATCTGCGTGACAGCGATGGTCTTTAAAAAGACTCTATTGCAGACTTAGCTTTTGCTGCCATGCAGACTATGCATGCGTTTTGTTTCTCTAACCTGACTATGCCCTAACTTTTATGTACCTTACCGCAATTGCATGGATTTATGTCGTGCTGATGATGAGCGTCGCTGAAGCAACCAGCAGCGCCGGCACGGTTTTAGGTGCCTTGATGACTTTTTTGCTGTACGGCGCTTTGCCGCTGGCGCTGGTGATGTATGTGATGAACACGCCGGCCCGCCGTCGTAAGCTCAAGGCGAAGGCGCTGGCCGAAGAGAGCCTCACAGAGCCTGCCCAGCCCCCCGAGCAATCAAACCTGCCAAATACAAGCGGCCATGCGGCCGGTGCTGTGGCCGAGGGCAGTGTCGCGGCGGTGCGAAAAGAAGCTTGAAGGCTGGCCTACCGTGCACCAGCCTGGGCTGCCGTCGTTACCGTACACCCCGGCAATGCCCAGGGCATGCAGCTTCAGGCGGGCCAGCCCCGCCAAGTCAGCCAGGTATTTTGCTGGCATGCCGGCTGGCCGCAGGCCGGGCAGCACTGCAAAATAAGCGCCAGAGCCCGGGTGCCAGGCTTCAAAAGCCGCTTTGACCTCGGCCCCCACTTCAAAGGCGCTGGGCCCGATGCACGGCCCCAGCCAGGCAATGGTTCTTTGGGCAGCCTGCGTCTGGCTTTGCCCTGACAAGTCGGCAAAACGACTAAAAACAGTGCCCAACACCCCCGTCGAAGAACCTGGCAGCCCACCTGCCCCCAGACCGGCCAGGCCGCGCCAGCCGGCATGGGCTGCAGCCACCACAGGCAGGTCAAGGTGCGCCAACAAAACCGGCAGACAGTCAGCCACCATGATGGTGCAGCCCAGACCGCGCTGACGGGTGACGGCCGCATCAGCCTGCGGCTCGTTGAGGGCCAGGTTTTGGGTTTCCAGCAAGGCCACCTGCTCACCATGCACCTGACGCAAAAAAACAGGCCGGCAAGCCGTGGCCAATGCCAAAGTTTGCCGGTTGGCCGCCACCAGAGAAGGCACATCATGCACATGCTCACCGAGGTTCAGGCTGTCCCATGACGCGGTCGATTGCCCGCCTGCCCTGCTTGTGAAAACAGCGCGAACCCAGCTGGGAGCAGGCCATTGAGGAATCAACCATTCGGGGTGCCAGTGCGCGTTCAAGGGGGAATCTTCTTGTTGACCGTGCAGGTCAGTACCTGCCATGGTCGCGGGCCATGCTTTCAAACTTGGTGATGCGGTTGAGAAAGGTCAGCTTGACGGTGCCGGTCGGGCCGTTACGCTGTTTGCTGATGATCACCTCAGCAACACCAGGCTCTTTGCAGGCTTCTTTGGTGTAGTACTCGTCGCGGTAAATGAACATGATGACGTCGGCATCCTGCTCGATCGCGCCAGACTCGCGCAAGTCACTCATCATCGGCCGCTTGTCTGTGCGCGACTCAACGCCGCGGCTGAGCTGCGACAAAGCAAGAACCGGGCATTGCAACTCTTTGGCCAGCATTTTCAGGCCGCGTGAAATCTCACCCACGGCGGTGGCACGGTTTTCTTCGCTCATGCTGCTGGAGACACTCATGAGCTGCAGGTAGTCGACCACAATCAAGCCAAGTTGGCCGAACTGACGAGCCAGCCGGCGTGCATTGGCGCGCAACTCGCTGACTGTCAGGCCGGGAGTTTCATCAATGTGCAAAGAAATATTGCGTAATTTCTCGATCGATTCAATCAGGCGCGGCCATTCTTCGTCGGTCAGTTTGCCGGTGCGCAGATGGCTCTGGTCAATGCGTCCGATAGAGCCGACGATACGCACCGCCAACTGGGAAGCACCCATCTCCATAGAAAACACGGCCACCGGCAGTTCCTCGTTGAGCGCCACATGCTCGGCAATGTTGATGGCCAATGCGGTCTTGCCCATGGAAGGGCGGGCCGCCAGGATAATCAGGTCGCCAGGCTGAAAGCCCGAGGTCTCGCGGTCCAGGTCATAAAAGCCGGTGGGCACGCCTGTGATGTCGTTGGGGTTCTTCGACATTTCAGTGACACGGTCCAGCAAATTGACCACCAGCGTGTCCATGCTGTGAAAACCCTGCTTCATGCGCGAGCCCTGCTCGCCAATCTTGAAAATCTTTTGTTCGGCCTCGTCCAGAATGGTGGCCACGGCCTTGCCCTGGGGATTGAAAGCCTGGGTTGCGATCTCGTCACTGGCCTTGACCAGCTTGCGCAGGATGGAGCGCTCGCGCACGATCTCCGCGTAGCGACGAATATTGGCCGCGCTCGGCACGTACTGCGCCAGGGAATTGAGATAGCCCAAGCCGCCTACATCGTCGGCCTTGCCCTGTGTTTGCAAGTATTCATAGACCGTGATCACATCGGCAGGTTTGCTGGCGTTGATCAACGCGCCCACCGCGGCATAAACCAGCTTGTGCTCGTAGCGGTAAAAATCCTCGTCCACCAGCAGATCGCCCACCCTGTCCCAGGCGCTGTTGTCCAGCAGCAAGCCGCCCAGCACGCTGGACTCGCCTTCGATGGAATGTGGAGGTACGCGCAGCTGGGCTATTTGCCGATCTAGGCTGTAGCTGGCGTTGTCAAGAGCAGAAAGTACGGCGGACATGGATTTCCTGAGAAGACTGCCATGTTAATGCCACAGCACGCAATGACCTCGGGATAAGTCTGTGGATAAGCGGTGCAACACAGGTGTAAAAGCGGTGTAATTCCGGTGTAAATGCTTTCAAAACGGAACTACCCGCTGCTGCACACACTCAAGAGCGTCATATTGAAAAAGCCGCTCCAAAGAGCGGCTTTTCAAGAAACGCAGATGCGCTTTGAGAAACTTAAGCGGTTTCGCCGTAGACCGTGACGGTCACGTCAACGGTGACATCGGTGTGCAAAGCAACGCTCACCGGATGGTCGCCAACAATCTTCAAGGGGCCATTCGGCATGCGGATCTGGGATTTCAGCACAGCAAAGCCTTGCTTGCTCAGTTCCTGGGCGATGTCAGAGTTAGTGACAGAGCCAAACAAACGACCATCGACACCGGCTTTTTGGGTCAGCTTGACGACGGTGCCGCTCAGCTTTTCACCCTGCGCTTGCGATTCGGCGAATTTAGCCGCGGCGATTTTTTCAAGTTCAGCTCGCTTGACCTCAAATTCCTTGATGGCCACTGCGGTGGCGCGGCGTGCGCGGCCCGAGGGGATCAGGAAATTACGAGCGTAACCGTCTTTGACTTTAACGACTTCACCCAGATTGCCCAGGTTCACGACTTTGTCGAGCAGAATGATTTGCATGCTGTGCTCCTTACAGGCTACGGTGCTGATCGCTGTAAGGCAGCATCGCGAGGAAGCGAGCGCGCTTGACGGCGGTGTTGATCTGGCGCTGAAAAATCGCGCGCGTGCCGGTCAGGCGGGCAGGAATGATTTTTCCGTTTTCGGCAACAAAGTCACGCAAGGTGTCGATGTCTTTGTAATCAATCTCTTCCACGCCTGCAGCGGTGAATCGGCAAAAGCGCTTGCGCTTGAACAGCAGCGATTGGGTATTGCGCTTGGGGCGCTTGTCTTTGTTAAAACGTTTTGGTCCAGGCATGAGGGACTCCTTAAATGGGGTTCAGTTCTTGAATATGAAAAATGACGCTCTTGTTGGTGCGCGCACTGATAAGAAAACCGCTGAACTTGAAGGTCTGCCCCAAAGGCAGCCGACCGGCCTGTTCGGCCAAAGCACCAAAAGCAACAGCCTTGATGCTCAGTTTGACTTGCCGGGTGGTTCCTGCTTCGGTGACTTCAGACTCGTGATCGAGAACAAAGTTAACAGCGGGAAGACCGGCTGGCGTGTAACGCAGAGGGCTTGCCTCCACAATACTCGCCTTCAGATCAACATGGTTCACTCAAATTTCAGTTAGTACAAACAGCAAACGCGTTCGACAGATGCAGCTAATTAAGAGCCGGCGTATTCAGCTTGCTGCGATTTACGGGCTTCTTCCCGCTCGACGTTGCGCATCATGATGGAGGGGCCGGTTTCTGCCTTTTTCTTGGCCACCGTCATATGACGCAAAACGGCGTCATTGAACTTGAACGCGTGTTCAATTTCGTCCATCACGGCCTGGCTCGCTTCAATGTTGATGCACAGGTAATGGGCCTTGGCCAATTTCTGGATCAGGTAAACCAGTTGGCGGCGACCCCAGTCTTCCACGCGATGAACCTTGCCACCGCCTGCGGTGATCATGGCTTTGTAGCGCTCCAGCATGGCCGGAACCTGCTCGCTTTGATCCGGATGGATCATCAAAATGATTTCATAGTGACGCATAAACTCTCCTTATGGTTGGTAAAAGCTGCCCCAGCGTCGTTAAGGGTGCAGCAAGGCGAAGCCTATGATTATAGCCCGCCTGCCCAAGGAGCTCAAACTTGCCTTTTTTCAGGGCTACGGGGCAGTGCGCCGGGGTAGCGAACATGGTCTACCAGGTCCATGACTTGGGTGTCCGGGCGCCGGGTCAGGCAACTGACCACCAAAATGACGGCAAAACCCACCGGCACCCCAAATACCCCGGCAGAAATCGGCTGAATGCCCCACCAGAGCTCGACTGGCCGGGTTACGCCAAACAGGCTGCGCATCCAGGGCTGGGTCATGCTCATGTACACCAGCGTGGTGCCCAGGCCTGCGACCATGCCCAGCGACGCAGCAACGCCGGTTGCCCACTTCCAGAAAATGCCCAGGGTCAATGCCGGGAAAAAAGCAGCCGCAGCAAACGAAAAGGCCGCCGAAACCAGAAACAAAATATCCGCCGGTTTGCGCGAAGCCACGTAGGCGGCCCCCAACGCCACCACCAACAGCAGCACCTTGGACAAGGTCACGCGGCGGGCGGTTGAGGCGTTCGGATCGATCATCTTGTAATAAACGTCGTGGCTGAGGGCGCTGGAAATCGTCAGCAACAAGCCGTCCGCGGTGGACAGCGCTGCAGCCAGCCCGCCGGCTGCCACCAGGCCCGAGACCACATAGGGCAAACCACCGATGGCCGGGGCCGCCAACATGATGATGTCACCACCTATCGACAGCTCATTGAGCTGCAGAATGCCGTCCCGGTTCACGTCCACAGCCGACAACAAGGAAGGATCTACTTTGTTCCAGGCAGTGATCCAGTCGGGCAGCTGGCTAAACGGGGTGCCGACCACCAGCGTAAAAACTTCATATTTCACCAGCACCGCCAGCGCCGGGGCCGTGATGTAGACCAGCACGATGAACAAAAGCGACCAAGTGACCGATTGCCTAGCCTCCCTCACGCTGGGAACGGTGTAGTAGCGGATCAAAATATGCGGCAATGCGGCCGTGCCCACCATCAGACAGAACACCAGTGCCAGGAAATTGCGTCGGGAAATTTCAAACTCATGGCGCGCTTGCTCATCGCCCGCTGGGTCACCGGCAAATTGCTGTGCATGCGGCGGCATGCCATTGAGCGACCTGGACTTGGCATCGGCCTCCGCCTTAGCCTGCGCCCAAAAGGCGCGCGCCGCCTCTGGATTGCGGGGCAAATTGGACAAGGCCCGGTCAGCGGCATAAATGTCGAACACCGGCGCATCGGAAGCCTTCAAGGCGGCAACCTCGCGGTTGGCACGCGCACGGTCAGCCGACAAAGCGGCCGCCGGATCCCGCAGCTTGGCCGCCAGCTCGGCAGAGCGTTGACTGAAAATTTGTTGGACCTGAAGCTCATTCGGGTCTTGGATCAGTTCGGCCTCGCGTGCGCTGACTTTTTGCAACTGGTAGCCGTAAATAGCTTGCGGCACTGGAATACCGGTTTGCTTGACTGACAACCACACCACCGGCAGCAAGTAAGCGACGATGATCACCAGGTACTGCGTCACTTGTGTCCAGGTCACAGCCCGCATGCCCCCCAAAAATGAGCACAACAAAATACCGCCCAGGCCCAGAAAAATCCCCAGCTCAAAAGCCACACCGGTCAAGCGTGCCGTGATAATCCCAACTCCGTAAATTTGCGCGACTACGTAAGTGAAAGAGCACAGCAGCGCGGCCAGCACGCCCAGCATGCGCGGCAGATTGCCGCCATAGCGCTCGCCCAGGAAATCGGGAATCGTGAATTGACCGAACCTGCGCAGATATGGCGCCAGCAAAAAAGCCACCAGACAGTAACCGCCGGTCCAGCCCATGATGAAGGCCAGACCGTTAAAGCCCGTCAGGTAAAGCGTACCGGCCAGGCTGATGAAGGAAGCGGCCGACATCCAATCAGCGCCCGTGGCCATGCCGTTGTAGACCGCCGGCACGCGGCGCCCCGCCACGTAGTACTCGGAAGCATCGGTGGTCCGGCTCATGATGCCGATGCCGGCATACAGCCCGATGGTGGCCAGCAGAAAAATCAGGCCTATGCCTTGCCTTGACAAGCCCTGCTGCTCCAAAAATGCCAACACCAAGACAAAGGCAATGAATCCAGCGGCATACCAGCGGTAAACGCGGTTAAGGGCCAGCCTGAACTCGGCATCAGATTGCGTATCACCGGACATGCCGCCCCCCCCGGTTCAAAACTGTGATCAGGTCGCCAGGCCTGCGCCGCCAGAGCTGGCAGGGCAATAGCCGGCGACGGGACGGGCTCATACAGTGCTTGAGCCTGACAGGTTTTTCCAAGTGGCGATTACCGTGTCCGGGTTCAGCGAGATGGAGCCAATGCCCTGGTCCCGCAGCCAATGCGCAAAGTCCGGGTGGTCGCTGGGGCCCTGGCCGCAAATACCTACGTACTTGCCCTGGCGGCGGCAGGCCTGTATTGCCAGGCTCAGCAAGGCCTTGACGGCCGGATCGCGCTCATCAAAATCTTTGGCCAACACTTCCAATCCAGAGTCACGGTCCAGGCCCAGCGTCAGCTGGGTCAGGTCGTTGGAGCCGATCGAAAAACCATCAAAGTAGGCCAAAAACTCGTCGGCCAAAACGGCGTTGCTCGGCACCTCGCACATCATGATGAGGCGCAGTTCGTCCTCGCCGCGCTTGAGACCGTGTTTGGCGAGCAGCTCGGTCACCGCCTTGGCCTGGCCCAGCGTGCGGACAAAGGGCACCATCACCTCAACGTTGACCAGCCCCATGTCGTTGCGCACGCGCCGCAGGGCTTCGCATTCCATGGCAAAGGCCTCGGCAAAGTCGGAGTTGAGATAACGGGCTGCACCGCGAAAACCGAGCATCGGATTTTCTTCTTCGGGCTCGTAACGCGAACCGCCTATGAGCTTGCGGTATTCGTTCGACTTGAAGTCCGACAAGCGCACGATCACCGGCTTGGGCCAGAAGGCCGCAGCGATGGTGGCCACGCCTTCTGCGACCTTGTCGACATAAAAGGCGCGCGGCGAAGCATGACCCCGGGCCACACTCTCGACGGCTTTTTTCAAGTCTGCATCCACATTCGGATAGTCGAGGATGGCCTTGGGATGCACGCCGATGTTGTTGTTGATAACGAACTCAAGCCGCGCCAGGCCGACGCCGTGGTTGGGTATCTGGCAAAAATCAAACGCCAGTTGCGGATTGCCGATGTTCATCGTGATCTTGATGTCAATGGGTGGCATGTCTCCGCGCTGCACCTCGGTGACTTCGGTTTCCAGCAGGCCGTCATAAATATTGCCGGTATCGCCTTCAGCGCAGCTCACCGTCACCAGCATGCCATCCTTGAGTTGCTCGGTGGCATCCCCGCAGCCGACCACCGCCGGAATGCCCAGCTCGCGTGCAATGATGGCGGCGTGGCAGGTACGCCCGCCACGGTTAGTGACGATGGCGCTGGCGCGCTTCATAACCGGCTCCCAGTTCGGGTCGGTCATGTCGGTCACGAGCACGTCACCGGCCTGCACCTGGTCCATCTCGGAGATGTGGCGCACGATGCGAACCGGTCCGGTACCGATCTTCTGGCCGATCGCCCGGCCCTCGGTCAGCACGGTGCCCTTGCCCTTGAGCTTGTAGCGCTGCTCGGCCTTGCCCTTGGACTGGCTTTTCACGGTTTCCGGGCGGGCCTGCAAGATGTAGAGCTCGCCGTCGGTGCC
>CAMBWM010000092.1 GCA_945871335.1 Polaromonas sp. YR568
TCGCTGGCCACACGCTCAGCCGCTTGAGCGTCATGCGCATAAGGCCAGTACTCAGCCATGCCACCTTGCCAGGCGTTCTGCAAAAAACCGATAGGGTCTTGCATGTCGCAATACAGCAAATGGTTGTGCTCAATCATGGCGCCAATGCCCTCGTGCACCGCCAAAGGAACGCCCAGCGGCCCCAGACCGAAACGCGATTGGCTGCGGCACTCCAACAAACCCAGGGAAACGGCTGACAAGAGCAAGCGTTGCAAGACCGGCTCAGGCACTTTCACACGCTGTGCAATTTGCTGCAAGTCAGCCGGCGCATGATGCAGTTGCTTGAACAAGTCCAAGCGCAAACAACCCAGCATGACCTGGGTGTAGACAAAACCGGACATCAGGTCAAAAAGTTTTTGCGTGCGCCGCTTTACGATCCAGCGCGTCAAGGGGTTCTTCAAGGACCACTGATACAAGGCGGGACTGGCGTACATACGCTCCAGACGCTGCAATAAACGGTCACGCCAGGAGGTGACATCCCGGAACGCATAGGGGACGCTGGTGAGGTCCATGGGCTGTGTCATCGCAGGCTTTGGAGGTTCAGCGGGCGGCAGCTGAACGCGTCGCCGGGGCTTTGACCGGCAGCACAAACGCTGCTGGTTTGCGGTAGCCTTCGCTCATGGACTTGGGCACCAGACGCTCGGACTCCAGCAGCACCAACTGCACCAGCATGTCACGGTGAGTGCAATCTGGAATCGCATCACCGGCTTGCTTGATCAGCGCGTCAAAGTGGGCGATCGCACCCTCCAGGCCCATCGCTTGCGCAGAGCTGGGTCGGTCATTCAGCGTGTCCTGGCCAACCGGTTTACCCAAGCTGGCAATGTCGCCCAGCACGTCACGAATGTCATCGGCCACTTGATAAGCCTCGCCCAAAAAAGCGCCCAAGGGCGCCCAAGGCTCGCAGGCACGACCGCTGGCAATAGCACCCGCACAGGTTGCCGAAACAAACAGGGCACCGGTTTTAGAGCGCTGGTATTGCGCCAAATCTGCAGCGGTTTCACACTCCCAAGCTTGACCAGCCACGATGCCACCAGGCAGGCCTACGCCGCGCGAGAGGTTGTCCATCAACATGATCAAGCGTTCGGGGTGTTGGCGACCCGCCTGCAACAGAACCTGGTAAGCCATGACGATCAAACCGTCGCCAGACAACAAGGCCAAGGGCTCGCTGAAGGCTTTGTGGACTGTGGGCCGTCCACGGCGGACATCGGCGTTATCAAAAGTGGGCATGTCATCGTGCACCAGGGAAGCACAGTGCATGAGTTCCAAAGCCACCGCAGCCGCATTCGTGAGTTCTGGTGCGTCGTCACCACATGCAGTGGCCACCGCCATGCAGAGCTGGGGGCGGATTCTGGCACCGCCGGAGAACACGGCGTGCTGCATGGCAGCCTGCAATCTGGGCGGAGCTCCGACACCGGCTGCCGTTTGAAAGTGTGACCTCAGCGCCTCTTCGGCTCGCTTCAATAGACTCATAACACCCCCTTGTTGAGGAACCCGTCAAGCAAAAATGACAGATCTAAGTGTCAATATATCACCACACAAAACAATGTCAATATGGATTGACACCAGCGGGCCATGCGCCCGCCACAGCGGCCCTGAAACGCAGGCAGGGCACGCAACAATCCGTGAGCGCTCGGTGCCTTTTGATACATTAGTTCCTGTTAATTTGAACTCGGCGCAGCGCCATGTGCGCCAAGGTACCCCCACGAGGGGCTGCTTTGCATCCGCCAATGAATATCCTCGCAACAAGGGAAAAAATGACTATCAAGGCCCCCATCACACGCCGTGTTCTTATGTTGAAGACAGTTGCAGCATCGTGTGCAACATTGAGCGTTTTGAGCGTACAGGCGCAAACCATGCTGCTTGAAAGCGACAGTCAGGCCAAAACACTGGGCTACAAAGCGGATGCCAGCAAAATTGACACTAAAAAGCAGCCTAGGCATGTGGCCGGACAAATTTGCAGCAATTGCATCCTGTACCAAGGCGCTGCGAACTCCACTGCGGGGGGATGCCCGCTGTTTCCTGGCAAGCAAGTTGCCGCCAAAGCATGGTGCTCGGCCTACGCCAAAAAGGGCTGAGCCAGACCTTTGAACTGAATCCCAGACCCGAAGGGCTATTTCGCGCTGAGTAGCCTGGCGTCTAAAAACTCGACAAGCTGCGCCAGACCGATGTCTGCCTGCTCTTCATGCAGCAGATGCCCCAGTTTGGGAATGAAGACTGTTTGAGACTGCGCTAAAACCCCCGCATAGCTTGCCGCATTGCTGCTGGGAATCATTTTGTCCTCCTCGCCCCAAAGGAGCAAAGTGGGCGCATTGATTTTTTTCAAGCGGGGCACCGGGTCTGTGTAAATGGTTTGATTGCCTCTTTCCAAAATAGCCCCCCTGACGCCCGGTGCTCTGAGCATGTCGTGGTAACGACTGACCATCTTGTCATCCAGCGCGCTCGGATCTGCAAAAGCCGGCTCGATGGATTTGCGCACAAAGTACCTGGGGAGACTAAATTTCATCAAGCCCATGATGGCAGGCATGGCGTAGGGTTTGGTGCCGATGGCTTCAGGCTGAGGGAATCCATCCGGCGCCATCAGTACCAAAGCCTTCACCCGGTCAGGATGCGCCGCTGCAAAAGTCCAGGCTATTTTCCCGCCCATCGAGTGGCCGATGACAGACAAGTCTGAGACGCCCAGCTTGTCGACAAACTGCGTCAATGTGTTGACGTCATTGAGCTCTGAATAATCATTGGAGGGGCTAGGGCCTGTTAAGCCAAAGCCGGGCAAATCAAGCCTGATAACTCGGTACTTTTGCTCCAATGTTACGGCCCAGACATCCCAAGTTTGCAGGCTCGAGCCAAAGCCATGCAAAAACAAAAGAACCGGCGCATCTTGAGGACCGGTATCCTTGTAGTGAATCCGCATTCCGTCAACATTCACCACATTGTTCGACGTCGAGCTGTAACGCTTTTGAAGCTCGCCAAAGCCCAAATCAGGCGCCCACAAACCATAGGCAGCGAGCGCTAGCAAAACAGTACTAATTAACAAGATGGCACTCAGACTCATTGATTTAATTAGACGCATAAGACACTTACAAACCTCAAATTCTTTTTCATTATGCATACATACTTTGAGCTTGATAGTGGCACTACAAACTGGAAAAAGATGCTTTGCTGCTTGCCATGAGCATGGCTTCAGACAGGTTTGCAACTTCGAAGAGCTCTGATTGAATGAGTCAAAATAAGCAGCATGAAAGCCAAAGCCATCGTTTTTGAAGCTCCCAAATCACTGTCTGTTCGTGAACTCGAACTCGCGCCTATGGGGCCCCGTGATTTGGAAATCTCTGTTGCCTTCAGTGGCATCAGCACCGGTACAGAGCGCTTGCTCTGGGAGGGTACTATGCCGCCCTTCCCCGGCCTGTCCTACCCCCTGGTGCCTGGTTATGAAACAGTCGGAACCATCGCCAAGATGGGCGCAGAAGTCACTGGCTGGGCGGTAGGTGACTCGGTTTTTTTACCGGGCTCCTACGCATTCCAAGGCGTACAAAATATATTCGGCGGCTCTGGTGCGTGCCTGGTGGTTCCGCATGAGCGGGCCGTCAAACTGGACCTGGGTTTGGGTGCCAAGGGCGTGCTGCTGGCCCTGGCTGCCACGGCACATCACGTGTTCACGGTGGGTCGGGATAATTTGCCCTTGTCCTACCCCGACTTAATCATCGGTCACGGCATCATGGGCCGTCTGTTGGCGCGCATGGTGATTGCCGCCGGCAAGCCGGCACCTGTGGTGTGGGAAACGCAGACCATTCGCCAAAAGGGCGCCTTGGGCTATGAGGTCATACACCCCGATCAAGATGTGCGCAAAGACTACCGCTGCATTTGCGACGTCAGCGGCGACGCCGGTATTTTGAACCGTGTCATTCCCAAAATGGCAGCCGGTGGTGAGGTCGTATTGGCAGGCTTTTACAAACAGGATTTAGCCTTTGCCTATGCCCCGGCCTTCATGCGCGAAGCCAGTATCCGCGTGGCAGCGCAATGGAAAAAACATGACCTGGATGCAGTGGTGGCCATGTTTCATGACGGCAGCCTTCCACTGGAAGGACTGATCACACACACCGAAAAAGCAGAGCATGCGCAACGTGCCTACGAGATCGCTTTTGGTGACCCGGAGTGCCTCAAAATGATCATTGAGTGGCTTTAAAAAAAGCAACTGAGTCACTCTTAATGAACGATCATCCAAAACCTTTTGTCATTGTCACCGGCGCTTCTTCGGGCGTCGGGCTTTACGCGACGCAATCACTCGTTCAACGAGGCTGGCATGTGGTGATGGCCTGCAGAGACCTGCCCAAAGCCACACGCGTTGCCTCTGAAATGGGTCTTGACCCGGCGCAGTTCAGCATCATGAAACTGGACCTGGGCTCACAGCAAAGTGTTCGCGATTTTGTGGCGGCCTACATCGCCAAAGGCTGGCCTTTGCATGCCCTGCTCAATAACGCAGCGTCCTACCAGCCGCGTTTGCAAAGCCCCGCCAGATCGCCTGAGGGCTATGAGCTCAGCGTGGCAACCAATCATTTGGGGCATTTTCTGCTGAGTCGCCTGTTGTTAGACCCGCTTTTAAAAACCCAGACCGAACAACAATTGCGCCAGCCGGACTTCAGGGCCCGCTTGATCACACTGGGTACAGTGACCGCCAATTCAGAGGAGTTTGGCGGCAAGGTGCCCATACCTGCACCCGCCGACTTAGGTCAGCTGACGGGCCTGGAGCAAGGCTTTCAGGACCCTGTCGCCATGATCGACGGCAAGCCCTTCAAGGCCGGCAAAGCTTACAAAGACAGCAAGCTGTGCAACATGATCATTAGCCGTGAGTTGCACCGCCGGCATCACTCCGCTACGGGTATTATTTTTGGCACGGTTTACCCGGGTTGCGTGGCCGACACGGCCCTTTTCAGAGACACCCCCGCGGCTTTTCAGCGCATCTTTCCGTGGTTTCAAAAAAATATCACCAAAGGTTATGTGACACAGACTCTGGCAGGTGAACGCGTCGCACAAGTAGTCACAGATGCCGAATTTTCTACATCCGGTGTGCACTGGAGTTGGGGCAACCGGCAGAGCGAGGGCCGCGCCGCTTTTGCGCAAGCACTGTCGGCCAAAGCCACGCAGCAAAGCTTGGGAATTCGTTTGTGGGAGCTCAGCGACAAACTGGTGGGCTTGGCGACTTAGCAAAAGCGCCGGCTGACTAAAAGACAGCGTGATCGCCTCTGTCTGGAACGCCTTCACCTTTGACCCAGCGCTCGTAAGCGTCAAACAGCGTTTGCGTTCCATGCGATGGTGTGGCCTCAGCGTCGTAGCGTTGGGCGGCGGCATCCCACAAGAGCATGGACTCCGTGGCGTAATAACGCCCGATGCGGGCCAGCTCAGCCTTGTCGGCTGCGCCAGGCACTACCTTGCCAATCCAACTCAAGAGCGTGATGATGACGTCCAGCAGGCTCACGGGCACGCTCTTGAAACGCACAGGCTTGCCCATGAGCGCAAACAGATGTTCCCCCTGCTGCCGCGGAGTGATCGCCGGACCAGGGCCACCAATGGGCAAGATGCGCTTATGCCGGCTTTCTTCTTCAAGGCAACCAGCCAGAAAATCACCTAGGTCCTCGTCGCTGATGGGTTTACAAGCTGTGAGATTACCGTCGCCAAACAGCAAAAAAGGTTTGCCATCTTTGACCCTTTGCAGCTGACCTGACAAAGATTTAAAAAATGCAGTGGGCCGCACAATGGAGTACACCAGCCCGGAGTCGATCAGGACTTTTTCAAAAGCCAGTTTGGCGTGCTGAAAACCAAGCAAGGGTTTTTGCACACAGATGGCCGAGAGCTGTACAAATTGATGCACACCCACCAGCTTGGCCGCTTCCAGGGCATCCACATGCGCTTGGTAGTCGACTCGCCACGCGTCTTTCGGTGTACCGGTTCTGGAGGCCATGCAAGAGACAATTGCATCGAAATTTTCACCCGCAAAACCGTCATCACGCAAAGATGTTGGGTCGCAGGCATCGCCCCAACGAATGGTGGCGCCGGCCAGTTGCGCAGACAAATCGGGGTCCAGGCCATTTTTGCCTTGGCGCGGCCGCACCAGACACACGACATGATGGCCGCGCTTGAGCAGCGCACGCGCAGTAGCTCTGCCTATAGTGCCCGTTGCGCCCAGCAAGAGTACCCGCTGTGATGAGCCACGCTGAAGGTTCAAGGAAGAAGAGGATACGGGCACTTCAGTCATCACAGCATGTACTCAGTCAATAAATTCCAGAGAGGTGACAAAAAAACACTGGCCTGAACCAGTGATTTTTTGGGTTGTTGGTGGGCCCTCCAGGACTTGAACCCGGGACCAAAGGATGATGAGCAACTTCAGTAAATTAAATTTTACCTATATCAATAGGTTACAAAAGCTCTGCTGAGGTGTTGAAGCAAATTTGAAAGCATTGCATCTCACGATGCAATTTAACCTCAGCAAATTGTCCATCTAATCGGTGGCCAAGGCGGGCTCGGCTCCGGCTTGGCAGCCGCCGACCACAATGACATCGAACGTTTGTTTAAAACATATGGGTGACCCACACAGGGCTGTGTGAGCGTTGGAGAGCGTACGTCGCAAAAGTGAGCACGATTCGCCACATTTAGGGTAAATTGCAGGCTGAACTGGGGATCGAGCTATATGGAGTAAGTGCAGGTGTATGCATTCAAATATCAACGCGCCGAATCGGTGACCTCGGCGGCGGCGGCCTTAAGCGCCGACGACGAGGCCAAGGTTTTGTCGGGGGGCATGACTTTGTTACCGTCGATGAAGCACCGCTTGATCGCGCCCACCGCGCTGATCGACGTGGCGCGCTTGCCGGATCTGATCGGTGTGCGTGAACAAGCCGACCATTGGTGGGTGGGTGCTGCCACGCGCCACCAAGACGTGGCCGCCCACGTGGGCTTGCAAAAAGCCATACCCGGCTTAGCGCAACTGGCAGGGTTGATTGGCGACCCGCAGGTGCGTGCTCGCGGCACCTTGGGCGGCTCGTTGGCCAACAACGATCCAAGTGCAGATTACCCTGCCGCTGCATTGGCCTTGCAAGCGGACATCATCACCGAGCGGCGCAACATTGCGGCCGACGATTTTTTTCTGGGCATGTTTGCCACCGCTTTGCAGCCCGATGAAATCATCACCGGCGTGCGCTTTTGCACGCCACTGCGCTGTGCTTACGCCAAATTCAAACACCCTGCATCGGGTTATGCGATGGCCGGCGTGTTTGTCGCTCAGTACCCCGCTGCGGGCGCGGATCATGACGGGTGGCGGGTGGCAGTCACAGGCGTGGCCAATGGCGTGTTTCGATGGCACGAGGCCGAGCAAGCCTTGACAAAGGGAGCAACCACGCCCGCCTTGCAGCACGATGATGTGATCGACGACGTGCATGCGCCAGCGGCTTACCGCACCCACTTGGCCATGCAAATGCTGGCGCAGGCTTGCCAAGCATTTTGACAACCCAAACCCACGTTGCCGAACAGCGCCATATCCTCGAATGAAACTCACCCTCACTCTCAATGGCTCACCCCGCAGCGCAGATGTACCAGAGCGCACTTTGTTGGCCGACTTGTTGCGCGACACCTTTGGCATGACTGGCACCCATGTGGGTTGCGACACCACGCAATGCGGTTGTTGCACCGTGCATGTGGACGGCCAAGCGGTCAAGTCGTGCACCATGCTGGCGGTGCAAGCCGATGGCTGCACAGTCACCACCATCGAACGCTTGGGCGCCAATGGCTTGCACCCCCTGCAGCAAGCGTTTTCTCAGTGCCATGGGTTGCAATGCGGCTTTTGCACACCCGGTATGGTGATGGCATCGGTCGATTTGCTGCGGCGTAACCCCAAGCCAACGCCGGCGCAAATTGCGGAGGGCTTGTCGGGCAACCTGTGCCGCTGTACGGGGTATGTCAACATCATCCGTGCAGTGCAACAAGCCAGCCAAGCCATGCAAGGGGACGCGCCATGAACGCCGTCACCCCTCACGCTTTGCTGCGCAAGGAAGACCAGCGCCTGATCACTGGCACCGGTCAGTTCAGTGCCGACGCAAAAGCGACGGGTATGCTCTATGGCCATGTGATTCGCTCGACCCATGCACATGCACGCATCACCCGCTTGGACCTGAGCGCGGTACTCAGCACCGTGGGCGTGCGACAGGTGCTGACCGCTCAAGACGTACAAGCCGCGGGCTTTGCCGACTTGCCCAATGTGCTACAGGTCAAAGACCCGCAAGGACAACCGCAGACAGTGTGCAACATGCCGGTGTTGGCGCATGACAAGGTTTTGTACGTGGGCCAACCAATAGCCTGGGTGGTGGCCGACACGGCCCTGCAAGCGCAAGACGCAGCCGAGGTGGCACAGATCGACTACGACACCTTGGACGTTGTCGTCACCTTTGAAGACGCCACCGCTCCTGGCGCGGTGCAGTTGCACGCCCAAGCGCCGGGTAACACATCGGTCAAATTCGAGGCAGGCGACCGCGCAGCGGTGGATGCGGCCTTTGCCAAAGCCCACTTTGTCAGCGACATTGCCATCGAGAGCCAACGCTTGGTGGGCTCGCC
>CAMBWM010000093.1 GCA_945871335.1 Polaromonas sp. YR568
CCACCATGCACCAGGCCCACGCCTACCTGCAAGCCCGCCTGCCCGTGCCCGTCATCAACCCGGGCCCTTTGAGTTACAAAATTGCCGAATCCATGCTGGCCCTGGGCCACACGCACAGCCGCACCGCATACCCACAGCCCATGCATCCATGCCTGGACATGCTCACTGCCATGATGGACGCCGCGAGAGTTGCGTCATGACGCTGCTTCTGAGCCCCGGGCAGGTTGAAGCTTATGAGCGCGACGGATTTGTCTTTCCGGTGGATGTTCTGACAAACTATGAGGTCACAGAATTACGCGGTGAGCTCCAGGCCTGGGAGCAAGCCCGTGGCGCCCTGATCGATTTTCCCGAAAAATCTAAGTCCTACCTGTTGTTCAACTGGGCCGACCAGCTGGTGCATCACCCGAAAATTCTGGATGCCGTGCAAGACCTGATCGGCCCTGACATCCTGGTCTACCACTCGACGCTTTTTCTCAAGGAAGCCATGACGCCGGCCTATGTGCGCTGGCACCAGGACAGCACTTATTTTTACCTGCAACCTCACTTGCACGTCACGGCCTGGGTTGCTTTGTCTGAAGCCAGCGTGCAGGCCGGCTGCATGCGCGCCTTGCCCGGCAGCCACCGCTGGGGTGCTTTTGAGCACGATGACAAACCGGAGCCTATGAACATGATCCGGCGCGGCCAGGGCATCAGCGAGCGGTTTGACCACGAGACCGGCACCATGATGCCGGTGTCCGCCGGTCAGATGTCGCTGCACCACACCGATCTGGTTCATGCCTCAGGCGCCAACGAGAGTGCCGACAGGCGCATCGGCTACGCCATCAGTTACATCCCCGCCCATGTCCGGCCGGTGGGTGACATCCGGCCCTCGGCCCTGTGCGTGCGGGGCCGCAGCCATGGGCATTTTGCAGAAGAGCAGCGGCTTGACGTGCCGCTGTCGCCGCTGGCGCACGAGCGCCACCAGCAAGCGCTGGCGCTTTTCAGGGCGCGCCAGGACGCAGGATTTAAGACCGCCGGAGCAACCCCATGAGCACTTCCCCTCTTCAAGCCAGCGAATTGATCGCTTTGGCCGAGCGCTACTTTGCCGCCGTGGACCGCATGGACGTGGCGGCCACGTTGGCCTGCTTTGCGCCAGACGCACGCTTTTCTATCGCCACTTATTCGAATGTGTACCGGGGCCGCGACACTGAAATTGCCGGTATGTTCGAACGGCTTAACGAACGCTACGCCAAGGTCTGGCATGGTGACTTTGACCATGTGACGGATGTGCCGGCGCAGCGCATCGCCAGCCGCTTCAGGGTGGAGAACATCACCCACGAAGGCCAGAAGCTGGTGAAGAACAACTGCAATTTTTTTCGTGTGTACGACGGCCTTTTTGCGGAGGTCTTTGTTTACATGAGCGGCGACAACTCACTGGGCTGAACGCCGCCCGCTTTCCTGCGATTGCCAGCGCTTGCTGCTCAAGCGGCTTGCGGTGCGCGCTCTAGCAGAGCGGCCCAGGTCGACAGGTTTCCTCGCAGGGCGGCCATCTCCAAAGTAGCTTCGAGCACGGCCGCTGCATGGTCTGCAGGCCAGACGCGCTGTGTCAGGTTCATGAACTTATTTCGCAACTCATCACGGGTGTAGGGAGCGTCATCGTCGCCTCGGTTGACGCCGGCTTCACCGGTGATTTGTCGGCCGTCATGCAGACGGATAACCACCCGGGCCGGCCGCTCCAACGGCAGGCGTTGTGTCATCGACGGGTCTTCGCTGACCTCGACTTTTTGCGCCAGTGCCAGCACGACCGGGTCGCGCACGGCATCCCAGGTGAAGCTGGACAAGGCGCTGCTGTGGTTGACCAGGCGCGTGGCCACGGCAAAGGGCACCGAGAACTTGGCTGCCAGGGTGTTGCGCGGCGCCTTGTCCTTGAGTTCGGCCGCCAGGTTGTAGGTACGGACATCGATGCTGGCAATCTCTGCAGGCGCAGGCAAGGGACCTCTGCCGGCGATCTGGTCAATCGCGTCCAGCGTGCCGTGGTTGTAGCGGCAGCATGAATGCAGCTTGAAGTAGTTGCGCATCAAGTGCCACTGGCTGCCCAGGCCATCAATCAGGCCAACCGTGTCAAATTTTTCGGAAATGATTTTGCCTAGCAATGAACTCAGGCCGTCGTGCTCGCCTGTGAAGCCGCACTCGGCCAGTTGCAGGGCCATCACGCCGTTGCGATTGCTCAGGCCGGCGTAGACATTGCGCACCAGACCGCCTTCGAGCATGGTTTGCTTGGAGCTGGCGGTGGTCATCGACGTGCTGATGTTCAGCGTCTCGCGCATGCCTTGGGCGTTGAGACCAGCAATACGGGCGCAGGCTGCCGCGGCACCCACCGTGCCCCAGGTGCCGTGCGGGTGCATGGCGCCGCGCAGCGCGGAGGCCGCACCCAGTCGCGAGCCGACTTCGTAGCCGGTGACCAGCGCAGACAAAAACACTGGGGCCGTCACTGCGCGCTCCTGACTCAGTGCCAGTGCCGCCGGAATCACATGGACCGCCGGGTGCCCGCGGGAAAACCGGTTGCCCTCGTCCATTTCCAGAAAAGTGCCGGAGGTGCCGTTGATGAAGGCTGCTGTCTCGGCGCTGGTACGCCGACCAAGTCCCACCAACACCGCTGCGGCCCCCGGCGACTGGCGTTCGGCCAGCGCGCGCAATTCAGGTTCGGCCGAGCCGGCGACCATCGCGCCCACGGTGTCAGCCAGAATCCAGCCGACCTGCTCGTGGATGTCGCTGCCCAGTGCTTCGTAAGTGATGCCGGCGGCAAACTGGCTGAAGGTATCGAGGTAGTCCATGGGTCTTGCCTTGGGTCTTTATGTGCTGCCCGGAAGTGCACCAGTCTGGCGCAGCGGCAGGGCGGAGAAGGGGTAAAGGGTGTGATCCGGCTAAATAATTTAAATGGTGCTGTCTTTGGGGGTCTTTACTGCTTGACTTCAGCCCTCTTAGACAGCATAGTCTAGGTCAATTGTTCTACCAATGGAACAATTAAAACTTCCACAACTTTTCAGATATTTGTCTGCCCTTCACTGAGGATTTGCCATGACTACCAATGCCAAACTGTCCCGTCGATTGATACTTCAAGCTGGCGCTGCCAGTGCTGCACTGGGCGCGCCCGGTCTATTGCTGGCCCAGCCCAAGCCGATCAAAATCGGTTTGGTTCACCCCGTTAGCGGCGGTCTGGCCTACAGCGGCAGCCAAGGACGTCTCGGATGCCAGATGGCGATTGACGCGATCAATGCGGCCGGCGGTATCAAGTCCATGGGCGGTGCCAAGCTCGAAGCGGCGCTGGCCGACTCGCAGTCCCGCCCAGAAGTCGGCGTGTCCGAAGTTGAGCGCCTTCAGCAAGACGGCGTATCGGCTTATGTCGGTTGCTTCGCCAGTGCCATTGCGCTGGCCGCGACGCAAGCTGCTGCCAAATACAACACGCCTTTCCTGATCGACGTTGGCGTGTCCGACCTGATCGTCGACCGTGGTCTGAAAAACGTTTTCCGCCTGGCACCTGGTTTTGGCAAGTGCGTTGATGACGCCATCGTGGCCCTCGGTGAAGTCAACAAGGCTGCCGGCGGTGTGGCCAAGACGGCCGTACTGGTGCATGAAGAGTCCGAGTTCGGCACGGGTACCGCCAAGTTGCTGGCCGGCAAACTGCCGTCCATCAATGTGCAGGTGGCTGAGGTCATCAAACATGCCAACCCGACGCGTGACTTCTCTAACGTGGCCTTGCGCATCAAGAGCCTCAAACCCGATCTGGTGATCATGAGCAACTACCAGAACGAATACGTGCTGCTGGCGCGCACCATGCATCAGCAAAAAGTGGACGTGGCGGCCATGTTCAGCGTTCTTGGCGGCGGCTTCAATTACAAGCTGGTCAAAGAGCAGCCGCAGGTGGCTCAGCACATGATGGACTTCAACCACTGGTTTAACCCGCGCGACCCCAAAGCTATCGATATGAAAAAGAAGGTCGAGGCCACCGGCAACCTGTTCACCTTCGAGGTGTACTGCGGCTGGAACTCGGTCATGGTCTATGCCGATGCGCTGGAGCGCGCCAAGTCGGCCGACAAAGAAAAAGCCATTGCGGCCCTGGAAAGCAGCAGCTGGTCCAACCACTTCATGCCTTACGGACAGACCAAGTTCGTCAACGGTCAAAACACCGGCGGTCGTGCGGCATTGCTGCAAGCCTCAGCCACTGACATTGAAGTGGTCTGGCCTAACCAGTTCGGATCGACCAAGGCTGTTTTCCCTCGTCCTAAGCTCAGCTGATCAGGCTGGTTCTTTTCAGTCTGGCCAGTAAGATCATCCGGCCTGTCCTACAGGGCAGGCCGGGTGCTCTTGTGGTTCACAACCCAGGGGAATAGATTTGGACTTGACGATCCTAGGCGCAGCCGCGATCAACGGCCTGCTGATCGGTGGTATTTACACGCTCGTAGCCTCCGGCCTGACGCTGATCTACGGTGTCTTGCACATCATCAATTTTGCGCATGGCAGCTTGCTCATGCTGGGCATGTTTGGCGTTTACTACCTGCTCATGAAGCTGGGAATTGATCCGTACATGTCGCTGCTCATCATGGTGCCGGCAATGTACCTGCTGGGTTATTTGCTCTACAAGTTGTTGATAGGCCGGCTGTCACAAGGTAAAGACGAAAACATACTGCTCATCACGCTGGGCTTGTCGATCCTGATTGAAAACCTGGCCTTGATGTTTTTCAAAGGCGACACCCGCACCATCTCTGTGTCGTACTCGGACACCATGGTCGAGTTAGGCCCCACCTTGGTGTCCCTTCCCAAGATCATTTCTTTTGGCGCCGCCATGGCGCTGTGTGCCGTGCTGGGCCTTTTCATACAGCGCACCGACACCGGCAAGGCCATCCGTGCCGTTGCGAAAGAGCGTGTAGGTGCGCGCCTCGTAGGTATCGATGTAGACCGTATTTTTGCAATTTCGTTCGGCATCGGCCTGGCCACGCTGGGCGCGGCGGCCTGTTTGCTGATGCCCATTTTTTATGTCTCGCCAACCACCGGCCATGTGTTCGTGATGGTGGCTTTCACTGTGGTCGTGCTGGGCGGTATGGGTAGCTTTTTGGGCGCAGTGATAGGCGGCCTGATTGTCGGGCTGACAGAGTCATTTGGTGGATTGTTCCTGGGTGAAAGTCTGGGTCAAATCGGTATTTCGCTGATCTTTATTTTGATCCTGCTGTTCCGGCCTTCCGGTCTTTTTGGAGCTAAGCGATGAACGACAGTGCGCGCGCAATCGGTTGGCCGCTGCACCTGGCCTTGTTGGCCATTGCGGTGGCTTTTCCTTTTGTGTTTCCCTCCCCCTTCTTGGTCAACTTCGGCGTGCTGGCCTTGTTTTATGCGTTCATTGGGCAATCTTGGAACATTGCCGGCGGCTTTGCCGGACAGTTGTCATTCGGTCACGTGGTTTTTTTTGGTGCCGGCGCTTATGCGTCAACCATCTTGCAGCTGCGTTTTGGCATGAACCCCTGGCTGGGCTTGCCAGCGAGTGCGCTGGCCGGCGCTGTGGTGGGTGGCATCATCGGATTTTTATCTTTTCGTGCCGGCCTTAAGGGCTCTTACTTTGCGCTGATCACTCTGGCGTTTGCCGAGGTCTTGCGCATAGCAGTTAATTCGGTGGGCTTTACCGGCGGAGGTCTCGGCTTGCTGATTCCGGCCAAGATGAGCGCTGCCAATTTTCAGTTCCCAGAACGCATCGGGTTTTACTTTTTGATTTTGGCTTTGACCATCGTGTCCGTTGCCGTGGCTGTTTGGCTCAAACGTTCGCGCTTTGGCGCGCAGTTGGCCGCCATCCGTGAAAACGAAGACGCCGCCATGGCGCTGGGCATCAATGTCTTCAGAGAAAAGGTGAAGGTGATGGTGTTGTCGGGTGCCATGTGCGGGGTCGGCGGTTGCTTCTTCGCGCAGTATTTTTTGTACATCGACCCGACCATCGTGTTTGGTGTGGACAAGTCCGTTGAGATGCTGCTGGTCAGCATGATCGGCGGTGCCGGCACGGTTTACGGCCCCTTGATTGGTGCCGTTTTGCTGGCAGGCATCAGTGACATCACCCGCCTGATGACCAATGTGCAAGGTCTGTCATTAGTGCTTTACGGTACTTTGCTGGTGATCATCATTGCCTTTTTACCCAACGGCCTGATTGACTTATTCAAGCGCATTGGTAAGCGTTTCAATCGAGGGGGCGCATGATGCTCAAGGTTGATGGATTGACCAAAATTTTTGGCGGTCTCAAGGCCGTTGATGACGCTTCTCTCGAGGTCGGTGAGGGCCGCATTGTGGCCTTGATCGGGCCGAACGGGGCTGGCAAGACCACGTTGTTCTCGTGCATTGCCGGCTTTCAGCCGCTCAACGCCGGACGCGTCGTTTTTCAGGGCGAAGACATCACCGGGCGGCCGGTGCACGAGATTGCGCGCAGCGGCATGGTACGCACATTTCAGATCACCCAGCCCTTTGCCAAACTCACTGTGCATGAAAACATTGCGGTGGGTGCGTACCAAAAATTCCATGACCGCAGCCAGGCTTGGGAGCACGCCCGCCGTATTGCCGAACAGGTGGGCATGAGTGCGCAACTCGACCAACCCGCCGCTGATTTGACGGTGGCCGGGCGCAAGCGCTTGGAGCTGGCCCGCACGCTGGCCACCAACCCCAAACTGCTGTTGCTTGACGAAGTGATGGCCGGCCTGAACCCCTCCGAGATCGTTGAGATCATCGACATCATCCGGAAAATCCGTGCCAGCGGCGTCACGGTTTTGCTGATCGAGCACGTGATGCAAGCGGTGATGAGCCTGTCCGAGCATATTTATGTGCTGTCATACGGCAAGATCATTGCCCACGGGGCACCGATCGAAGTGGTGAACAACCCGGCCGTGATCGAAGCCTATCTCGGCCGCGGTGCGGCTAATCCATCCAAGCAGGAGAGCCTCGATGCTTGAAATACGCGGCCTGCATGCCGGCTACGGTTCGGTCGAAATTTTGCGCGGCATAGATCTGGACGTGGGGCAGGGCGAAATTGTTGCCGTGCTGGGCAGCAACGGTGTTGGCAAGTCCACGCTCAACAACAACATCTCAGCCCTCTACAAGCCATTTGCCGGTTCTATCCGCTTTCGCGGTCAGGAATTGGTCGGACAGAGTTCTACAGACATCGTCAAACTCGGCGTGATTCATGTGCCCGAAGGTCGCCGTGTTTTCCCTAACCTCAATGTGATGGAAAACCTGGAGCTTGGCAGCCTGGTGCGGGGCAAGCTCAATCGCAAGCAAAACCTAGAGCGAGTGGTCGCCATTTTCCCGCGCCTCAAAGAACGCTTTACCCAACTGGCCGGCACCTTGTCGGGTGGAGAGCAGCAAATGCTGGCCATCGGTCGCGGGCTGATGTCTGAGCCCGACCTGTTGATCATGGATGAGCCCTCACTGGGCTTGTCGCCCTTGCTGGTCGAGGAAATGTTTGCCCTGATTCAGCGCATCAACCGCGAAGGCCAGTCGATCCTGCTCATGGAGCAGAACGCCGTGCAGACACTGGCGATTGCCAACCGCGCCTACATCATCGAAAACGGTGTGGTCGCCATGCAAGGGCAGGCGCAAGCGCTGGCCCGCGACCCTGACTTGCGCAAGAACTACCTCGGGCTTTGACTCATGACTGCCATGCCCCCTGACACACAAGAACTGGCCGGTCGCCATGCGCTGGTGACAGGCGCCGGTTCGGGTATCGGTCTGGCAACGGCCTGCGCCCTCAGCCGCCATGGTGCCCGCGTGGCTGCTGTGGTGCAAAACGACGGGCAGGTTCAAACGGTGCGTGCTGCCTTGCCTGATGCCGTGGTGCTGGTCCAAGACCTGTTGGACGACGCGGCCTGCGCCGCCTTGCCGGCACGCGCGGCCCAGGCGCTGGGCGGGCTGGATGCGCTGGCCTGTTGTGCTGGCATCTTCTTCAAAAAAGGTTCTGACGACACCACACTCGACGAGTGGCGAAAGACTCTGGCGCTGAACCTCGACGCGACCTTTGTGCTGACCCGTGCCGCCGTCGCCCAGATGCGCCAGGCGCGTACCGGCGACGCCAGTGTGGTGGTGGTCACCAGCCAGATCGGTTTGGTCGGCCATGCGCGGGGCGCTGCCTATGCCGCCTCTAAAGCCGGGCTCAACGGCATGGTCAAGTCCTTGGCGCTGGAGTGGGCGACTGAAGGTGTGCGTTTGAATACGGTGGGCCCGGGTCCGGTGGCCACGCCCATGCTTGCCGGTGTGCTGGCCGACCCGGCAGCGCTGGCGGCCATGAACGCCACTATTCCGATGGGCCGCCTCGGTCAGCCGAACGAGATCGCCGAGTTGATCAGTTTTTTGCTGTCGCAACGCGCGTCATTCATCACCGGCCAGGTGATATGCGCCGATGGCGGCTTCACGGCCCGCTGAGCCGCAGCGCTTGCAAGCCATGAACAGCGCACTTCCGCTCACCAAATACCACCAGATTTACCTGGTGCTGCGCGAGCAATTGGAAGAAGGCCGCTTTGCGGAAGGCATGCCCGCAGAGATGCTGTTGGCCCAGCAATTCGGTGTCGGTCGGGTGACGGTGCGCCGTGCACTTGAGCAGCTGGTCGAAGAAGG
>CAMBWM010000094.1 GCA_945871335.1 Polaromonas sp. YR568
CGCATTACGCCGCCGCTGGCGTCAGCGCCGAACTCACGCCTTTCATTGATGACACAGCGCAGGCTTTTGCCGATGCCGATGTGCTGATTTGCCGTGCTGGAGCCAGCACGGTGACCGAGCTGGCCGCTGTGGGCGCTGCCGCCGTGTTCGTGCCTTTCCCGGCCGCTGTGGACGACCACCAAACTGTCAATGCCCGTTTTCTGGTCGAAGCCGGAGGAGGATGGCTGATGCCGCAAGCTGACTTGACGCCCGAGTCGCTGGCTAACCTGTTGCAAAGCATGGACCGCAGCAGCTTGCTGGAACGCGCGCAAGCGGCTGCCCGCTTGAAACAAATCAATGCCACGGCCAGTGTCGTTGCGGCTTGCGAGGAGTTGACATCGTGAAGCACGCAGTCAACAACATTCACTTCATCGGCCTGGGTGGCGCCGGCATGTCCGGCATCGCCGAGGTGCTGCACAACCTGGGCTACGTGATCTCCGGCTCTGATCTAGCCGACAGCGCCACCCTGCGTCGGCTGGCTGCTTTGGGCATCAAGACCTTTGTGGGTCATGCAGCGGCCAACTTGGCCAGCGTAGACGCCGTGGTGACATCGACCGCCGTGCGTGCTGACAACCCGGAAGTGCTGGCCGCCCGAAGCAAAGGCATCCCCGTGGTGCCGCGCGCGCTCATGCTGGCCGAGCTGATGCGACTCAAGCGCGGCATTGCAATTGCCGGCACACACGGCAAAACCACCACCACCAGCCTGGTCGCCTGCGTCCTGGCTGAGGCCGGTATGGATCCGACTTTTGTGATCGGCGGTCGCCTCAACAGCGCAGGCGCTAATGCCAAACTGGGCGCGGGCGACTACATCGTGGTGGAAGCCGATGAGTCCGATGCTTCGTTTTTAAATTTACTTCCTGTGATGGCGGTGGTCACCAACATTGACGCTGACCACATGGAAACCTACGGCCATGATTTCAACCGACTCAAAGCTGCGTTTGTAGATTTTCTACACCGCATGCCCTTTTACGGCACCGCTATTTTGTGTTCGGACGATGCGGCCTTGCGCGAGATCATGCCCCAAGTGTCTTGCCCGATCACCCGCTACGGACTGGGCGAAGAGGCTCAGGTGCGCGCCGTCAATCTGCGCCACGTCAACGGACAGATGCATTTCACCGTGCAGCGGCGTAACGGCGTCACTTTGCCGGACCTGCCGCTGGTGCTGAACTTGCCTGGCGAGCACAACGTGCTCAATGCGCTGGCTGCCGTGGCCATTGCGGTCGAGCTCGATATTCCGGATGCGGCAGTGCAAAAAGCACTGGCAGAGTTTCGCGGCGTCGACCGGCGGTTTCAGTCCTATGGGCAAGTCAAACTCAAGTCAGGCGGTAGCTGCACCGTGATTGATGATTACGGTCACCACCCGGTCGAGATGGCGGCGACCTTGGCAGCAGCGCGTGGCGCATTTCCCGGGCGCCGCCTGGTACTGGCCTTTCAGCCGCATCGCTACAGCCGCACCCGCGACTGCTTTGAAGATTTCGTCAAAGTCATCGGTCAGGCCGATGCTGTACTTTTGAGCGAGGTTTACGCCGCCGGCGAAGCGCCTGTCGTTGCGGCGACCGGTCGCGATCTGGCCCGTGCCTTGCGTGTGGCCGGCAAGCTCGAGCCGGTGTTTGTAGATGCCATCGAGGCCATGCCGCAAGCTATTCTCGACAACGCACGTGATGGTGATGTGGTGATGTGCATGGGTGCCGGTTCCATCGGACTGGTACCCGCCAAGGTGCTCACACTGGGAGGTCAGCATGTCGGCTGATATGACCAACCCGCAAGCGATGGGCAAGGTGGCCGTGCTGATGGGCGGAGTGTCGGCCGAGCGCGAAATCTCGTTCATGACTGGCAATGGCGTGCTAACGGCTTTGCGGGCGCAGGGCGTGGATGCACATGCCTTTGACCCTGCAGCACGCCCACTCAGCAAGCTCAAGACGGAAGGTTTTAAGCGCTGCTTCATTGCCCTGCATGGCCGCTTTGGTGAAGACGGCACAGTGCAAGGCGCGCTCGAATTGTTGGGCATTCCCTACACCGGCTCCGGTGTCATGGCCTCAAGCATGTGCATAGACAAGGTCATGACCAAACGCATTTGGCTGGCGGATGGCTTGTCAACCCCGCGCTATGTACTGCTGCGCCGCGGCGTTTACACCGACGCCGATGTGGCGGCCGTGCCTGCTGCGTTGGGATTGCCGCTGATCGTCAAACCTGCGCGCGAAGGCTCGTCAATCGGGCTGAGCAAAGTGGTCGCAGCCGAGCAGTTGAGCGCCGCAGTCGCGCTGGCAGCACAGCTCGACGCCGATGTGTTGTGCGAGCAGTTCATTGACGGCGATGAAGTTACCTGCCCGGTGCTGGGTACCGGCGAGCAAGCGAAAGCCTTGCCTGTGATCCGGATCGTGGCGCCTGATGGCAATTACGACTACCAAAATAAATACTTCACCGACAGCACCCAGTACCTGGTGCCCTGCGGTTTGCCGACCGGTGAAGAAGCTGCTATCCAGCAATTGGTGCTGGCGGCTTACCGAACGCTGAACTGCCGCGGTTGGGCGCGTGCAGACGTCATGATCGACGCACTCACGCGCCAGCCCTATTTACTTGAAATCAACACATCACCCGGCATGACCAGCCATTCGCTGGTGCCGATGTCAGCCAGGGCCGCCGGTTTGAGCTATGAGGCGCTGTGCATACAGGTCTTGCAAAGTGCCGCGCTGGACTACCCGGTGCAAACGGCTTCTGATCCCATGTCAGGAGCGCGCCCATGAAACGCTCGGTACCAGTGTTTAATCCGCCGCCGCTGCCACTGGACATCCGGCTGATGAACAACGGCTCGGCAGCCTTACTGGTTTTCTTCGCTGCCTTGGTGCTGGCCGCGTTACTTTCTTGGATGGGCCGCCAGCCCATCTTCAGCCTGAAAGCGATTTACATCGACAACGAGCTGGTGCACAACAACGCAGTCACCTTGCGCGCCAACGTGGCCCCCAAGTTGGCGGGCAACTTTTTTTCAGTGGATCTGTCGCGCACACGTGCTGCCTTTGAGTCGATTCCCTGGGTTCGCCATGTGGTGGTGCGACGCGAGTTTCCAGATCGTTTACGCGTGCAGGTTCAAGAGCATCAGGCCGTGGCCTTTTGGGGCGACGAAGCGGACACGCGCCTGGTCAACAGCCAGGGCGAAGTGTTTGAAGTCAACCAGGGTGATGTGGAGGCCGATGACTTGCCGCTGCTCAACGGGCCGCAGGGCCAGGCTGCGCTGGTGCTGCAAGGCTATCGCCTCGTCACGCCGCTGGTAGAAAAGCTTGACACCAGTGTGAGCCTGCTGGAACTCACTGGCCGCGGCTCATGGCGCGCCAGACTCGAAAGTGGTGCAGTCATTGAAATGGGTCAGGGCGAACCGGCCGACATCCAGGCGCGCATGCAGCGCTTTGTGGCCACGGTGAGTCAGACCTCGTCCAAGTTCGGGCGCAATCTGGAATCGGCAGATTTGCGCTATGAAAACGGCTATGCATTGAAGTTACGCGGCGTCACGACAGTCGGTGACGGGAAAAAAGACAGGAAATAAGGGTAGAAGAACTATGGCCAAAGAATACAAAGAACTGGTTGTCGGGCTCGACATCGGCACCAGCAAAGTGATGGTGGTTGTGGCCGAAGTTTTGCCCGGCGGCGAGCTCAAACTCGCCGGCTTGGGTATCGCGGCCAGCAGCGGGCTCAAGCGCGGTGTCGTCGTCAACATTGACGCTACTGTGCAAAGCATCCAGCAGGCTTTGAAAGAGGCCGAGCTCATGGCCGATTGCAAGATCGGGCGGGTTTACACCGGCATCACCGGCAGCCATATTCGCGGTATCAACTCCAGCGGTATGGTCGCGGTCAAGGACAAGGAAGTCAGCCAGGCCGATGTGGCCCGCGTGATTGAGACCGCCAAAGCCATCAATATTTCGACCGACCAGCGCCTGCTGCTGGTCGAGCCACAGGAGTTTGTGATTGACGGGCAAGACGTTCGCGAACCGATTGGCATGAGTGGTATCCGGCTCGAGGCCAAAGTGCATATCGTTACAGGCGCGCAAAGCGCGGCCGAGAATATCATCAAGTGCGTACGCCGTTGCGGCCTGGAAGTTGACCAGCTCATGCTCAACCCGCTGGCCTCCAGCTTGTCGGTGCTGACACAAGATGAGCGTGAACTTGGCGTGGCCATGGTCGATATCGGCGCTGGCACCACCGATGTGGCGATCTTTACCAACGGCGCGATCCGCCACACCGCCGTTATACCGATAGCAGGCGATTTGATCACCAGTGACATCGCCATGGCGCTGCGCACACCGACCAAGGATGCCGAAGACATCAAGGTTGAAAACGGCTATGCCAAACAGTTGCTGGCCGATCCCGAGCGCCAGGTCGAAGTGCCGGGGCTCGGTGACCGTGGGCCACGCATGCTCAGTCGCCAGGCGCTGGCGGGTGTGATTGAGCCACGCATCGAGGAAATATTTTCGCTGGTGCAACAGGTCATACGTGACTCCGGTTGCGAGGAAGTCCTGTCCTCAGGCATCGTCATCACGGGCGGTAGTGCTGTCATGCCGGGCATGGTCGAACTGGGTGAAGACATCTTTTTGAAGCCGGTGCGGCGCGGCATTCCGCGCTACTCCAGCGCGCTCTCCGACATGGTCGCTCAAGCGCGTGCCGCCACCGTGATGGGTCTTCTTGAAGAAGCCCGCATGGCCCGCATGCGCGGATACAAGGTCTCGCAAAAAGCCGGAAGCGTGCACAACGCCTTCGGTCGGGTCAAAGACTGGCTGGTGGGGAATTTCTGATGAAAATAATATCTACTCAACGCTGTACATCATCGTGCCCGACACATTCCGGCGGCGCCGACCCGCCTGGGTAGCTAGCTCAGCAACAGAAAAAAAAGATTCCGAAAAATTAAGCAACTGCAACGAACACAGGAGGCTCTATGAGCATTGAAATGATTGAAACCGAAGAGTTCAACCAAGGCACCCAAATCAAGGTGATCGGCGTAGGCGGCGGCGGCGGCAACGCTGTTGAGCACATGATCCAGTCCGGCGTGCAAGGCGTCGAGTTCATTTGCGCCAACACCGATGCCCAGGCACTGGGCCGTGGCACAGCGCACAAAACCATTCAACTGGGCGGTACCGGCCTCGGTGCGGGCAGCAGGCCTGAACGCGGTCGTGAAGCCGCCGAATTGGCGGTCGAAGACATCCGCGAGGCGATTAACGGCGCGCACATGCTGTTCATCACCGCGGGTATGGGCGGCGGCACCGGCACTGGCGCAGCGCCGGTCATCGCGCGTGTGGCCAAGGAGATGGGCATCCTGACAGTCGGCGTGGTGACCAAGCCCTTTGACTGGGAGGGCGGACGCCGCATGACCAACGCCGACAACGGTCTGGCCGAGCTCGAAGCCAATGTGGACTCGCTGATCGTTGTATTGAACGAAAAATTGCTGGATGTGCTGGGTGATGATGTGGCGCAAGACCAGGCCTTTGCGCACGCCAACGACGTATTGAAAAATGCCGTTGGTGGCATCGCCGAAATCATCAATGTGCCTGGTCATGTGAACGTTGACTTTGAAGACGTGCGCACCGTCATGGGTGAGCCCGGCAAGGCCATGATGGGCACAGCCGTGTCCAGCGGCCCGGACCGCGCCCGCATCGCCGCTGAGCAGGCTGTGGCCTGCCCGCTGCTAGAAGGAATTGACCTGTCTGGCGCCAAAGGCGTGTTGGTCTTGATCACCGCTGCCAAGGGTTCGCTCAAGCTCAGCGAGTCCAAAATGGCCATGAACACCATCCGCGCTTACGCTTCACCGGACGCGCACGTGATCTACGGCACGGCCTATGACGACGAGTTGGGTGAGGAAATCCGCGTCACCGTGGTGGCCACCGGGCTGAGCCGTCTGCCAGTGCGCCGTGCGGCACCGCCATTGCAGGTGCTGCGCACCGGTACCGACAACCTGCCTGTGCTGAATGTTGCAGTGGGCCAGATGATGCAGCCGACCAGTTTCAGCGAGAGCAGCACCAATGTGCAGTCGATCAGCCCGACGCAACCGGACTATGGCAACATGGCCACCCCTAGCGTGTGGCGCAACAACCGCACGCAAGCTGCAGCCAAAGTCGATGCGCTGGCTTCCGGCGGAATGGACGACCTGGACATACCGGCCTTTTTGCGCAAGCAGGCTGATTAACGGGCACGTCAAAAAAGCACCTGACGCCCGGGGTCATTGCGCGAGCATGGTTCAAGCCATTTAAACTAGAGCCATGCTTGCGCAAAGAACCCTCAAATCCCTGACCCGTGCGGTTGGCGTCGGCCTGCACAGCGGCCAGCGGGTGGAGCTCACGCTGCGCCCGGCCCCGGCCGACACCGGCATTGTGTTCAGGCGGGTTGATTTGCCGCAACCGGTGGACATTGCCGTTTCGGCCCTCGCCGTCACCGACACGCGCTTGGCTTCGACCATCTCAGCTGGCAGCACCAAGGTGTTCACGGTTGAGCACCTGATGTCCGCATGTGCCGGCCTGGGCATTGACAACCTTTACATCGACATCACTGCCGAAGAAGTGCCTATTCTGGACGGCTCGGCGGCCTCTTTTGTGTTTCTTTTGCAGTCGGCCGGTATCGAGCTGCAGAAAACTCCGAAAAAATTTGTCCGTTTGCTGCAAGCCGTCGAGGTGCGCGAGGGCGAAGGCACCGCCACCAAATGGGCGCGGCTGGCGCCTTACGATGGCTACAAGCTCAGTTTTGAAATCGATTTTGACCATCCTGCGGTGGACTCTACCGGTCAGCGAGTCGAGTTCGACATGGGCTCAGGCTCTTATGTGCGCGACATTGCACGTGCCCGCACCTTTGGCTTCACCAAAGACGTGGAGATGATGCGTGCCAATGGTCTGGCCCTGGGTGGCGGACTGGACAACGCCATCGTCATGGACGACTACAAGGTGCTTAACATCGAAGGCTTGCGCTACAACGACGAGTTCGTTAAACACAAAATCTTGGACGCCATGGGCGACTTGTTTCTGCTGGGCAAACCTTTGCTGGCCGCGTACAGCGCCTTTCGCTCCGGCCATGCCCTGAACAACAAACTGCTGCGCGCTTTGTTGGTGCAGCCCGATAGCTATGAGGTTGTCAGCTTTGCAGACGAGCTTCAAGCGCCGCGTGGCTTGGCCCGGCTGGCACCTGCCTGGTAAGCAATATGCTGATTGTTCGGAGCCTGATTTACTTTTTATTGCTAACTGCCGGTGTGTGCTTCGCTCTTTATGCCGCCACTGGAAACACGCGTTACAAGCGCTGGGGCCTGATCACCCTGAAATGGACGGTGCTGGCGGGCTTGGGCTTTTTCGGTGTCTTGATTTTCGATCGCGTCCTCTAAAGGCAACCTGCGCTCTGGCTGCGCCGCTCAAAGGCTAACGGCTGCGTCCGTCCCGGTAACTTTGTGGGAGCTCGGCGCCTAATCCGCCGGCCTGGGCTAAGCGCGCCATGGCCGGAGCGACATGGGCATGCGTGATGGCCAGGCCCAGCGCATCAGCCGCATCTTTGCCTGGAAGCGCGGGCAACTTGAGCAGTCGCATCACCATTTCCTGAACCTCGGCTTTGCCGGCTTTGCCGTAGCCAGCGACGGCTTTTTTCATTTGCAAAGCGGTGTATTCGCTCACAGCCAGATCGCAAGAGACCAGAGCGGTGACGCAGGCGCCACGCGCCTGGCCCAGCAGCAAGGTCGCTTGCGGGTTGACGTTGACAAAAACAATCTCCACCGAGGCGGCGTCAGGCTGGTAGCGCCCCACGACTTCATGAATGCCTTCATATAGCACCTTGAGTCTGGCCGGCAGACCGGCTTGCACCATGTGCGCGGTTTTGATGGTACCGCTGGCCACATAGCGCAGCGCCTGGCCCTCGACGTCAATCACGCCAAAGCCTGCAACCTGCAGGCCTGGGTCAATGCCCAGAATGCGCATGCTGCGGCTCATGGCAAGTCCACACTGCCCATGCGTGCCACGATCACATGAGCGCGCGTGGCCAGGTAGTCTGAATTCGGACGCGTTTCAAAATAGCGCGGGCGTGGCAACATCACGGCCAGTCGGGCAGCTTCATAAGGGCTCAGGCGTGCTGCGGGCTTGCGAAAGTAATACTGAGCGGCGGCCTCGGCACCAAACACGCCTTCACCCCATTCAACGCTGTTCAGGTAGATCTCCAAAATACGCTGCTTGTCGAGCAGCGTTTCGAGCATCAAGGTCAGGAGCAGTTCTTCCCCTTTGCGCAGCAAAGTTCGCTCACCCGATAAAAAAAGATTTTTGGCCAGTTGCTGCGTGATGGTGGAGCCGCCTACGATTTTGACTGGCTTGGCGGCAAGGGCCTGGGCCACGGGCGGCGGTGGTTTCTTGCCCTGGCGGGCAGCCTGGGCAGCTTGTTGCTCAGCAATCTTTTGAGCGCGTCGCTGGGCCACAGCATTTTTTTCCCAAGCTTTTTCAAGTGCTTCCAGGTCCAGGCCGTCGTGCTCGGTGAAGCTGGCGTCTTCAGAGGCGATGACAGCACGCTGCAAGTTGACAGAAATTTTGGCGTACGGCATCCATTGCTGGCGCCAGGGCAGCA
>CAMBWM010000095.1 GCA_945871335.1 Polaromonas sp. YR568
ACAAAACTGGTCAAGCTCAGCGTAGATATACCGGACAAGCCCTGGCCGACCGTGCAGCCCATGGCGACCACGCCGCCGACACCCATGAGAACAGCGCCGACCAGGTGATTGGCAGTGTCTTCAGTGCCACCAAAACCCTCCCAGCGAAAGGAGCGCGAAGCCAGTGCCTGTAGCGCAGAACCGGTCACCATGCCCACCACAGAAATGATGCCGATGGTGATCACCTTGCTTTTGTCGCTAAAGAAAATTAACCAGTCCAGGGTGTAAGCCACGGGCGCTACAAAACTCAGCGACTCTGCCCTACCGGAGTTGGTACCCAGAAAAACAGCCTCCAGCGTTTCAGGATGCTCTGCAATAAATCCCATATGGCCACTGACCCACCACATGGCGGTAATGATGAAACCGATGCCGATGCCAGCCAATAGATTATTGGTATTTAAAAAATCAGAGCCGGTCAGCGCCCAGACCAACAGGCCAAGGCCCAACAGCAGCCCTAGTGCAAGCGCTGCGACTGAAGGTTCTAGACCGGCGGCATTGGCCAGCCATTGGCCGAGGGTGGCAGGCTGCGCAAAGTCAATGGCCACACTGTCCACCGTGGCCACGCGCAGCACGGCAGTGATGCCCTTGAGCGTGGCAAAAGAGGCAATACCCATCACGACAAACACCACCAACGACTTGAGGTTACCGCTACCGATACGCACCAGGGTCTTGCTGCCACAACCCGAGGCCAGCACCATGCCAAAGCCGAACATCAAGCCGCCTACCAGTGCTGACAACCAGATAAAACGGTTAGAAGCGTAAAGAACTTTGGTGGGGTCTAGCAAGCCGGCAGCAGTCAAACTGGCAAAGCCCAAGATTGCCACACCTATAGCGAGGCCCCACACTCGCATACGGGTCCAGTCGCCCATGCTGACAATGTCGCTCACCGCCCCCATGGTGCAAAAATGCGTGCGCTGCACGATAAACCCGAAAAGGCAAGACAAGCCGAAAGCGGCCCACAAGACTTGTGAATTAAGTGATTGAAGTGCGGCGATTTCCATACCGGCATTTTAAAGCCGGAAAATGCACACCGGTTTTACCTGAGTTTGGCCAGCCGCGCCTTGGCCAAAGAGGCTGCTTCGGATTCTGCATAGCCTTTGACCAGTTCCTCCAGCGTTTTGCGTGAAGCTTTGGGGTCCTTGAGCTCCAATTGGCAGTTGGCGATCGACAGCAAGGCCTCGGGCGCTCGAAGGTGCGCTGGCGAGCTACTGACCAGCGCTATGTATTGGCTCAAGGCTTCTTTGTAATTACGCTGGGCATAGTGCAAATTACCCAGCCAGAACAAAGCTGAGGGCTGGTAACCACTTGAAGGGTAGCGGCGTACAAAGTTGCTGAAAGCCGGCAATGCCTGCGCAAAATCACCCTTGCGCATGGTGGCCAGGGCGGAGTCGTATTCGCGGATTTCGGCCGGCGCAGCCATGAACTCCAGGCCATCCACGCTGACTTTAGAAGGCTCGAGCCGCTTCAGACGGTCTTCTGTGCCTTGAACTATGTCTTTTTGAAGCCGCTGCGCATCTGCCAGGTCACGGGCCAATTGCTCGTTTTTACCGAAAGAGCTGGCCAGTTCACTGCGCAGACTTTCGATCATGTTGGAGAGCTCAAGTACACTGCGGCGCAGCTGGTTCAGCTGGGCATTGAGTTGCTCGGACTGGGCTTTAAGTTGCTCGGACTGGGCTTTGAGTTGATCGGACTGGGCATTGAGTTGCTCGGTCGACAAGGCACTTTCATTTTTGTACACACGCAGTTGCTCAGCGCTTTGCTGCTGCATCTGGTCGACCTTCTGGCGCAAATCCAAAATGGCCCGACGTGCTTCGTCATCTTCAAAAAGCCCGGCCTGGGCCGAGCTTATACAAAGACAACACACAGCCGCAAAGACAGATCTCATGGCAAAAATGGGCATGGTTTGCAAAACTTCAGTCCCCGGCTTCAGCGGTAGTTCAATTCAGCGCGGCGGTTACGTGCATATGCCTCTTCAGTGCTGCCGGTCTGTGCTGGTTTTTCTTCGCCCAGGCTAACGGCTTCAATCTGGCTTTCAGCCACACCCAGCAGAGTCATCGATCGACGGACTGCTTCGGCACGCTTTTGACCCAGTGCGAGGTTGTACTCGCGGCCGCCGCGCTCGTCAGTATGGCCTTCAATGGCGATTTTGCGTACCTTGTTGCTGGTCAAAAAGCGCGAGTGCGCATCCACCGCCGATTGAAACTCTGAGCGAACAGTGAAACTGTCGTAGTCAAAGTAAATCACGCGGGCAACGCCAGCAGGGCCGGCGCCAGTGCTGTCAGCACTGCGGATTTCAACCGGTGCTACGGCACGGCCAGCAGGGACAGGCGCAGCAGCGACGGGGGCAGCAGCGGGGGCTAAAGTTGGACTGGCTGCGGTAGGTGCACCGCTTCGGTCTTCCACCGCAACCTCATTCAATTTGACATTGGAGCCGCAACCAACAAGGGTGAGCGACAGGGTTAAGGCGGACAGCAAAGAAAAGTGAACTCGTTTCATAAAAACCTTTCAAAATAAACCGAAGAAAAAATTCAACTTAACGTGTGAAGGGCCCCCAATCAGGCTCACGAATATCACCAACAGCACCGGTCAAACGGGCTTTGACTTTACCGTCCAGGGTACTGGTCATCAAGGCCTCACGAGCTTGCTGCTGCGTCGCATACAAAATCAACCGGCTGTTGGGTGCAAAGCTGGGGTTCTCATCGGCACTGGTGTCGGTGATGGCATTGGTCACCCCACTGGCCAGGTCCATCACATGCAGCTTGAAAGCGCCGCCGATGCGCGAGATGTAAGCCAACCAGCGACCGTCCGGGCTCAAGGCTGGCGAAATGTTGTAGTTGCCTGAAAAGGTAACACGCTGAGGGTTGCTGCCGTTGGCCGCCATTTTGTAGATCTGGGGAGCGCCGCCACGATCGCTGACAAAGTAAATGTTTTGACCGTCGGGGGTGTAAGTCGGCTCGGTGTCAATGCTGGAGGACTGGGTCAGGCGGCGCGGCTCACTGCCGTTGACATCCATCGAATAAATCTGCGATCCACCATCACGGCTTAGCGTGGCCAGGAGATGACGGCCGTCAGGCGACCAGGCTGGCGCGCTGTTGGAGCCCTTGAAATTGGCCAACAACCGCCGCTTGCCGGAGGCCACATCGTGCGAATAAATGACAGGTTTACGCGACTCAAAGGACACATAGGCCAGTTGTGCGCCCGTCGGTGACCAGGACGGAGAAATGATCGGCTCAGGGCTGATCAGCGCCGACTGCGCGCTCTCACCGTCAGAGTCGGCAACCCACAAGTTAAATCGCGTTCCGGACTTGGTGACATAGGCAATACGGGTAGCAAAAACGCCCTTCTCACGCGTTAACTTTTCATGAATGAAATCGGCCACGCGGTGCGCGGCAAGTCGCAGGTCTGCGGCTGACACCACATGGCTTTGACCACCTAAGTCCTGGCTGCGAACCACGTCCCACAAACGGACGCGAACGTCAAAACGGCCATCAGCCAAAAGGGTAACGCTTCCGGTGGCTACCGAGTCAGCGCCTCGCTGACGCCAGATGGCAGTATCAAACCGGGTGTTTTCATCGGCTTTCAGGCCCTCTGCATCAACAGCCCGGAACATACCACTACGCTCAAGGTCAGCACGCAAAATCGCACTGATTTTTTGCGGTGCCTGTGCTTCACCAGCAAACAGCGGCAGGGCTATCGGTAGCTGGGTCACTCCAACCCCGGAGACCTCAACCCGAAATTGCGCCCACGCAGGCATGGCGGTGACACCAAGCAGGCCTCCGGCAGAAATGGCCTTCAGTGCGAAGCGTCTTTCAAAGTTAGCAGAACTCAAATCATTTTTCACGTTGTCGGTCCGAGCTGTCCATGAATATTGCATTTTGCGCTTTGTGCAGAATTGTCAATAATAACAAGCCAAGATGTCATTTATGCGGCGCTTGCATGGGCAAATACACCTAGTTTTGAAGAACCCCCCAGGTCTACCAACGACCAAGGAACATCCATGATAATCCAGTTTAATGCGCAACCGCCAAGACTTCTGACCATCCAACCCGGGTGGTTTACTTTTTACAAGCGCCTGGCTTTTGACTAAATCTTCGACACCACCTCAGACCCCACTGCTGCCCAAGGCAGGGCTGCGCAGCAGCATCAAACGGCTCTGGCCCTTTTTTAGTGCGTCTAAGGCCGGATGGGCAGTGGCCATTGCGGCCACCGTGCTCGGCTCGGCGACCGAGCCAATGGTGCCGGCCTTGCTCAAGCCTTTGCTGGACCGAGGCTTCAAGGCCGGCGGGGAGTTAGACATCTGGCTGGTACCCGTTTTTCTGATGCTGCTGTTTGGTGCCCGGGGCTTGACCGCTTTTGTCGCTCAGTTCGGCCTGGCCAGAGTCACCAACATGGGCTTGCAAAAATTGCGCGAAGCCATGTTTGAAAAATTGCTGAGTGCACGGCTGGCGCTGTTTACAGATCAAAGCGCCAGCGCCATTGCCAACACCGTGGTCTACGAAGTGCAAAACGGATCGCAGCAGTTGGTTAACGCCGTCATGCGACTGGCACGCGATGTTTTGAGCGTACTCGCGCTCGTGGCCTACCTGCTCTACCTCAACTGGAAACTCACGCTGGTGGTCGGCCTGATGTTTCCAGCGGTGATCGTCGTGGTGCGCGTGCTGTCCAAACGACTTTACCGGCTGACCAAAGAAAGCCAGCGCGCCACCGACGAGTTGGCATATGTGGTCGAAGAAAACGTGCTGGCGCACCGCGACGTGCGGCTGCACGGGGCGCAGGCGGTGCAAGCCGGACGTTTTCATCTGCTCAGCGTTTCATTGAGCAACCTGTCCATGAAGTCAACCATCACGCATGCAGGCATGAGCGCACTGACCCAGTTAATGGCGGCCGCAGCGCTATCGGCGGTGATTTCTATTGCCTTGATTCAAAGCGCCCAAGGCGCCACCACAGTGGGCAGCTTTGTTGCATTCATTACCGCCATGCTGCTGTTGATTGCGCCTATCAAAAGTCTGTCGGATGCGGCCACGCCGATCACGCGCGGCCTGGCTGCGCTAGAGCGCGGTGTTCATCTGCTGGATTTGATCGAGGATGAAAGCAGCGGCAGCTTTGAGCTGGCGCGGGCCTCGGGCGATATCCGTTTTGAAAGCGTCAACCTGCGCTACAGAGACGACGCTGCTGCGGCGCTGGATGACATCAGCCTGCGCATTCAACCCGGCGAGACGGTCGCCATTGTCGGCACCTCCGGCTCAGGGAAAAGCTCTTTGGTTAACTTGCTGCCGCGCTTCAGGGACCCTAATTCGGGTCAGATCCTGCTCGATGGTGTTCCCCTGCAAGACTGGAAGCTGGGCGCATTGCGAGCGCAAATTGCGTTTGTCAGCCAGCACGTGGTGATGCTCAATGACTCCATTGCCTTCAATGTTGCACTCGGTCAGCAGATAGACCGCCAACGGGTGATGAGTTGCCTGCAAGCAGCCAACCTCGAGAAACTCATTGCCGAATTGCCGCAAGGTATAGATACTTTGTTGGGCCATAACGCCATGCAATTGTCGGGCGGACAAAGACAAAGGCTGGCCATTGCGCGTGCGCTGTACAAGGACGCACCGATTCTGATACTGGATGAGGCCACATCGGCGCTGGACACAGAGTCAGAGCAGGCCGTGCAACAAGCGATTGAGCGTCTCACTAAGCGCCGGACATCGCTGATCATTGCGCACCGCTTGTCAACCATCCAGCATGCTGACCGCATCATCATGCTCGATGGCGGTCGTTTGATTGAGTCCGGCTCGCACGCTCAGTTGCTGGCCCGGGGCGGGGCTTACAGCCACCTCTACAAACTTGGCTTTAACAACGATGGCGCAAAGGGTCAGAGCAACACAATGTCGTAGTGCTCTTGGGCCATGGCGGCTTCTGACTGCAGCGAAATCGGTTTGCCTATGAATTCACTCAAGCCAGCCAGGTGCTGACTTTCCTCGTCTAAAAAGAGCTCTATCACTTGCGGCGACGCCACCACCCTGAATTCACGCGGATTGAATTGCCGAGCTTCACGCAGTATTTCACGCAAGATGTCGTAACTTACGCTGCGCGCCGTTTTAACGACACCCTTGCCGGAGCAAACACTGCAAGGTTCGCACAGTTGATGCGACAGCGACTCACGCGTGCGTTTGCGCGTCATCTCAAGAAGTCCCAAAGCAGAAAAGCCATTGACAGTCGTTTTGATGCGGTCACGTTCAAGCTGCTTTTTAAACTCGGCCAGCACCGTATCACGGTGATTGTCCCGCAGCATGTCGATGAAATCAACAATGACGATGCCGCCCAAGTTACGCAGCCGCAGTTGCCTGGCAATGGCTTGCGCAGCCTCGAGGTTGGTCTTGAAGATAGTCTCTTCTAAATTGCGCGCACCCACAAAACCACCTGTATTCACATCAACAGTGGTCAAGGCTTCAGTCTGGTCAACAATAAGATAACCGCCGGACTTGAGTTCAACGCGACGACCGAGCGCGCGGGTAATCTCTTCGTCAATATTGAATAAATCAAAAATTGGTCGCTCTCCTGTGTAGAGCTGTATTTTTGAACGGGTTGCCGGCATGAACTCTTCTGCAAAAGTCTGCAAGCGCTCGAATTGCTCGCGCGAGTCAACGCGAATTGACTGGGTCCCTTCAGAAGCCACGTCGCGCAGCACACGCTGCAACAAGTTCAGGTCCTGGTGCAACACCGAGCTTGGCGGCAAGCGTAAGGAGGCTTCTTTAATGCGCGTCCAGGTTTTACGCAAATAGAAAATATCTTCGCTTAACTGTGCGTCACTGGCATCTTCTGCGTTGGTGCGCAAAATAAAACCGCCGCCGGCTTCGCCGGCCAGCGCTTGCAGCCGTTCGCGTAATTCTTCGCGTTGCTTAGGCGCTATTTTTTGGGACACGCCAATGTGTTGGTCTTGCGGCAGAAAAACCAGCAGCCGCCCTGCGATGCTGATTTGCGCTGTCAGACGGGCGCCCTTGGTGCCGATCGGGTCTTTAAGCACCTGCACCATGATCGCCTGACCTACAAAAAGCTGTCTTTCAATCGGTTCCGGCTGGCTGGCTGCAGGCGCATTCCCTTTGGCGGCATCAGTCTCAGCGTGCCGGTGGTTGATGCTGCTCATGAGGTCTGCAACATGCAAAAACGCAGTGCGGTCCAGGCCGATGTCAATGAAGGCGGACTGCATGCCGGGCAAGACCCTCACCACCTTGCCCAGGTAGACATTACCGACAAGGCCCCGCTCGAGCGAGCGTTCGACGTGGAGCTCTTGCACGGCGCCATGCTCCACCACGGCAACACGGCTCTCTTGGGGGGACCAATTGATCAAAATTTCTTGCGGCATGGGGTTCGTATTGATTTCAGATTTTCAAGCCGGCAGCGCGCAAAATTTGTGCGCTTTCGTACAAAGGCAAACCCATGATGCCTGAATAGCTGCCGCTGATGCGCCTGATGTGCATGGCCGCTTGGCCTTGTACCGCGTAAGCGCCGGCTTTGCCCATAGGCTCACCGGTGGCAACGTAAGCCTTGATCTGGGCCGGCGACATGGGTGCAAAGCTAACACTGGACACGCTCAGAATCTCGCGGGTCTGACGGCCCTGCTGGACAGCCACCGCCGTCAGCACTCGGTGCGTGCGGCCTGCCAAGCTTGTGAGCATGCGCCGGGCTTGAATGAGATCGGCCGGCTTGCCTAAAATTTCACGGCCCAAAGCGACCGTGGTGTCGGAACACAGCACGGGTGCGGCAGGCAAGCCACGTCGCTTCATGCGCGCCACCGCAGCCTCTAATTTGAGCCGGGTGACCCGCTGAACATAAGCCGCAGGCGCCTCCCGCCCATGAACTTCTTCCAAAGTTTCCGCGTCTTCGTCGGGATCCGGCAAAAGTAATTCAAACACCACGCCGAGTTGCGACAGCAACTGCGCACGGCGCGGACTCTGCGAAGCCAAGTAAATAAATTCAGGCATAAATGCTATTGTCAGGCCAGCACATGAGCCGGATTTCCCGCAGGGGCAAGGTCTACTCCCGATGGTAAGGATGGTTGACCGTGATGCTCCAGGCGCGGTACAGCTGCTCAATGAGCAAAACACGCACCATGGCATGCGGCAAGGTCAGGTCAGACAGGCGGATACGTTCATGGGCGGCCTGCTTAAAGGCAGGATCCAGCCCATCCGGTCCGCCAATGACGATGGCGACGTCTCCCCCTTCGCGCTGCCAGTGGAGCAGTTTGTCGGCCAAGGCCATGGTGGTCACGGCCGTGCCGCGCTCGTCGAGAGCGACGCTGCGCATGCCTTTGGGTATAACGGCCTCAATGCGTGCGCGCTCGGCGGCCAGCAAGCTGTCCAAGGTCTTGGAGGCGCGGGCCTCAGTCTTGACCGCCTTCAGCTCGACCTTGAGTTCGGGAGGAAATCGCTTGGCGTAATCGTCGTAGGCGGTTTGTGCCCAATCGGGCACACGTTGACCGACCGCGACGATCAGCAGCTTCATGCGCTCCGGGTGGCTTTCTTGGCGGCGACCTTTTTAGGTGCAGCTTTTTTGGCAGCCGGTTTTTTC